>NZ_JBSFRM010000001.1:0-36895 GCF_053589235.1 Gordonia sp. NPDC003376
GGTGACGCGTTGCGGTATCGGGTGCCGTTGACCGCGGCAACCCTGGCGCAGGGCCGGATCGATGAGAAACGCTTCCGGATCGTGGTGGCCCGGACCCGGCTGGTGAGTCCGGAATCGATCGAGCAGGTCGATGCCCGGATCGCCGAGCAGATCTATGCCCGTGATCAGATGTCGGTGAAACGGTTCACCACCCTGGTCGACAAGACCGTTGCCGTGGTCGATCCGGACGCGGTGAAACGGCGGCGGGCTCATGCGAAGGCCGAACGGAAGGTCACCGTGACCCAGGATCGGTTCGTGCCGGGTCAGTCGCGGATCACCGCGAGTCTGCCGGATGTGGATGCCGCGTTGGTCGATGCCCGGTTGACCGCGATGGCCGAGTCGGTGCATGTCGAGGATCCGCGGAGTCTGGCCCAACGTCGCTCGGATGCGTTGATCGCGAGTTCGGTGCAGCAGCCGTTGGTGTGTCTGTGTCCGGAGTGTGTCGCTGCCACTGTGGACCGGGAGTCGACCCCGCCTGCCGACCCTGACGTGTCTGCTGGGCTTGAGGTGCCGGTGGTGGGGGTGGTGATCCATGTGATCGCCAATCAGTCGACCCTTGACGGTGACGATGACGAGCCGGGGTTCACTGATGACGGTGGGGTGATCGATGCCGATACCGTGCGGGAGTTGGCGATGCAGGACTTCACCCGGTCCACCGGGATCACCCGGGAGATGATGGAGCGGTCGGCGCGGATGCGGTATCGGCCGGGGAAACAGAAGACCGCGTACGTGTTTGCCGCGGATCTGTGTTGTACGTGGCCGGGGTGTAACAATCGGGCGTGGTCGTCGGATGTCGATCACACCGAGCCTTATGATCATGTCCATCCGGAGCGGGGGCCGACCGAGTGGTGGAATCTGAAACCGTTGTGTCGTTTTCATCATCGGATGAAGACGTTCACCGGGTGGCGGGATTTCACCGATGAGTTCGGGCGGGCGGTGTTCGGGTCACCGACGGGGCATTTCTTCGTGGGTAATGCGTATCGGGGTACCGATCTGTTCCTCGGGTTGGCCGATTTGGTGCCGAAACCGTCGGATCATCCGGCGCGGGAGAAGATCGCCGAGCTTTATCGGGAGTATCGGCGTCGGGCTGATCTGGCTCGTCGGCGGTGGGATGAGGCGAACCCGCCGCCGTTTTGATCGGTGGTGGGTTGAGTTGCGGGGATTTCGACTCGGGTCCTCACGATGCTCGGTCCCGGCTCAATCATCAACGGCTAGTTGGTGGTTGAGCCGATGAGGAGCGTAGCGACGAGGCGTGTCGAAACCTCCGACGGCCGACGTTGCCATGTTGCTGCGGGGATCTCGGCACGGGTCCTCGCGATGCTCGGTCCCGGCTCAATCATCAACGGCTAGTTGCTGGTTGAGCCGATGAGGAGCGTAGCGACGAGACGTGTCGAAACCTCCGACGGCCGACGACACGACGTGACCACCTCGGAGGTGGTCACCAGCTCACGCAGGCTGCGGAGATTTCGACACGGGTCCTCGCGATGCTCGGTCCCGGCTCAATCATCAACGGCTAGTTGCTGGTTGAGCCGACGAGGAGCGTAGCGACGAGACGTGTCGAAACCTCCGACGGCCGACGTTGCCATGTTGCTGCGGAGATTTCGACACGGGTCCTCGCGATGCTCGGTCCCGGCTCAATCATCAACGGCTAGTTGCTGGTTGAGCCGACGAGGAGCGAAGCGACGAGACGTGTCGAAACCTCCGACGGCCGACGTTGCCATGTTGCTGCGGGGATTTCGACTCGGGTCCTCGCGATGCTCGGTCCCGGCTCAATCACCAACCGGGGTAGCGACGAGACGTGTCGAAACCTCCGCCGGCCGAATTCGCCGGCGCAACCACCCGGAGACCCGATCAGCCTCCGACGTTCGGGACGACGTCCGCGGCGACGAGGTCGAGGTGGTCGAGATCATCGAGGTCGAGCACCTGCAGGTACACGCGGGTCGCGCCGAGCGCCCGGTACGCCTCGATGGTGGCGACGACCTCCTCCGGGGTACCGGCCGCACCGTTCTCACGCAACTCGTCCACCTCGCGACCGATGGCGGCGGCGCGGCGCGCCAGCTCGTCCTCGGTACGGCCGCAGCACAGCACCAGCGCCACCGAATAGGTCAGGTCGTCGGCGTCGCGGCCCACCTGGCCGCAGACCTCACGAACGCGGGCGTACTGACCGGCGACGGCGTCGAGCGACTGGAACGGGATGTTGAACTCGGTGGCGAATCGCGCGGCGAGTTCCGGGGTGCGGTTGCGGCCCATCCCACCGACGATCACCGGCACCCGTTCCTGCGCCGGCTTCGGCAGGGCGGGCGAGTCCTGCAGGGTGTAGAACTTGCCGGCGTGATCGAAGGTGTCGCCGACGGGGGTCTGCCAGAGACCGGTGATGATCTCCAACTGCTCGGTCAGGCGGTCGAACCGCTCGCCGAGGCCCGGGAACGGGATGCCATACGCGGAGTGCTCGGCGTCGAACCAGCCTGCGCCGAGTCCGAATTCGACGCGACCCCCGCTCATCTGGTCGACCTGGGCCACCGAGATGGCCAACGGCCCGGGGTGGCGGAAGGTGGCGGAGGTGACCAGGGTGCCGAGTCGGATCGTCGACGTCTCGCGGGCCAGACCGGCCAGGGTGAGCCAGGCATCGGTGGGTCCGGGCAGACCGTCGGCGTTCATCGCCAGGTAGTGATCCGAGCGGAAGAAGGCGTCGAAGCCGAGTGCCTCGGCCCGCTTCGCCACGGCGAGCAGCTGATCGTAGGTGGCGCCTTGCTGGGGTTCGGTGAAGATACGAAAATCCACTCGCCCCAACATACGCGGGCGAGTGGATTCCGGCTCGGTCAGCCGACGGTGATCGCGTCCAGACGCTCCTTGATGAACTCGCCGGACACCACCGGCGGCCGCCCGCCGACCTTGCCCACCGGCGGTTCCAGCGGGGTCACGACCGCATCGTGGTCGAGCTCGTAGAAGAAGATCAATGACACCAGGTCTTCTTCCGGTGCATCGGGTTGCGGCGGCAGGACACGATGACGTCCGGCCGGCCAGCGGCCCCCCGACCAGTATTCGAGCAGGTCGCCGATGTTGACCGTCAGCGCCGACGGATCGTATGGCGCGTCCGCCCAACCTCCCTCGTCGCTGTGGACCTGCAGGCCACCGGCCCCGGGCTCGCGGTCGAGGATGGTGACGGTTCCGAAGTCCGTGTGCGGGCCGATCCGGAACTGTCCGGGCTCGGGCTCACCGACCACCGCCATCGGCGGATAGTGGTTGATGTTCGACGTCCACGTGGAGTTCCCGGCGAGGTGAGCGAACGGGTTGTCGGCGGGGGCCGACCCCAGCGCCGCCGCCATCAGGGCGAGCAGATCGTCGGAGAGCGCCTTCATCTGGGACGTCCATGCGGTGAACAACTCCCGCAGCCGCGGCACCTCCGTGGGCCACACGTCGGGGGCGAACCAGTAGTCGTCGATCTCGGGGACACCGACCGGTGTCTGCGCGCCAGAGTTGTAGGTCTCCTTCAGATCCGGCGGGGTCTCGGTGCCCTCCGAGTAGCCATTGGCCTCCAGGCCGGGACCGATCCAGCCGCGCCCGCCCACGGTCACCGCATACCGAGCCTTGACGTCGTCGGGCATCGCGAAGAACTGCCGCGCGGTCGCCCGGAGCGCGGCCGGCAGCGCCGGGTCGATGCCGTGGCCGGTGACCAACAGGAAGCCGGCCTTCTGCAGCGATTCGTCCACATCGGCACACACTGTGGCGGCCGCCTCGCCGCCGGTGCGCCACTGCGACAGGTCGACGGTCAGGATCGGGCTCGCGCCCGCGGTGTCGGTCACCTCGCCTCCTCGTGATCGACGATGCCGATGTCCTCGTTCCACACGGCCGGGTGGGTGTCGATGAACTCGCCCATCATGCTCACGCACCGCGGATCGTCGACGATGGTGACGGTCACCCCGAGCTCCCGCAACCAGTCCTCCCCACCGGTGAAGTTGCGATTCTCGCCCACGATCACCGAGCCGATACCGAACTGGCGGATGAGACCGCTGCAGTACCAGCAGGGTGCGAGGGTGGTCACCATGATGGTCGACGAGTAGTCACGTTGGCGGCCCGCCGCCCGGAAGGCATCGGTCTCACCGTGCACCGAAGGGTCGTCCTGCTGGACGCGACGGTTGCGCCCCTCTCCGAGCAGGGTCCCGTCCGCGGCGAACAGGGCCGCACCGATCGGGATTCCGCCCTCGGACAGGCCGGTCATGGCCTGGTGATAGGCGGTGTCGAGCAGGGTAACCGGGTCAGGGATGGCGGTCATCTTTCGAGAATCCGCCCGCGGACACGTGGCGGCAACCGACAGTTCGTCGCCTCGCGGGGACGATCCACTGTGCATATCGTCTACTCATGACCGACACCACCGGCTCGCCCACCCTGCGTGAGGTGATCGACCGTCACCTCGCGGGTTCCGACCCGCGGGTGTTGACCGCCCACGACCGGCTCGACGTGGCGGTGTCGTGGGTGCACTCGAGTGAGATCTTCGAGATCGGACCGCTGCTGTCGGGTGGCGAACTGCTGTTAACCACGGGACTCGGCCTGGCCGGCCTCGACGCCGGAACCCGCCGCCACTACATCCGTGACCTCGCCGACCGCGGTGTCGCGGCCCTGGCATTCGAGATCGGCCGCACCTTCGACGAGATCCCCGAGGAGATGATCCGCGAGGGCTCGACGGCGCATCTGCCGATCATCGAACTGCGGAACGTGGTTCCCTTCATCGACGTGTGCCGTGCCGCGAACACCGCCATCGTCTCCGACGAGCTGGCCGGCCTGCGCCTGCGGAGCGCTCTCGACTCCAGGCTGCACGCGGTCCTCACCACCGCGGGCGGAGCTGCGGCGATGATCGCGCACATCGCCACCGCGACGGGGTGCCCGATCGTGTTGGTCGGGGCGGGTGGCGCGTTGCTCGCCGCCCACGGCGCCGACGACGACCGCGCGGCATGGCGCCTGGTCGACACCGCGATCGCCTCCGTGCCGATCACCGTGCGCGACCGGGAGATCGGCACGCTGTACGCGGGACCCCTTGCGGGCCGTCGGGATTCGAGGCCCGAGGACCAGGAGAAGGTCACCGAACTACTCACCGTCGGCGCCGGTCCGGTCGGGGCCGCACTCACCCGCTCCGGGCCGGGCCGCTCGGCGATCGGCGCCCGACTGGTGGCCGAACTGCTCGACGGCCGCCCGGTGCGACGCGCCGACCTCTACGCCCGACTGACGAGTTCGGGTGTGCCGCTGACCGATTCGTCCCACCTGGTCGCGGTGGCGGTCGATGCCCCCGATCCGCGGATGGCCGAGACCGTTCTCGCCCGTGCCGATGCCACCGGCGCGGTGGTTCACGCGACCGTCGATGCCACCGTCCACGCGTTGATGCTGGTGCCCGGCACCCGGGATCCCGACGGTTCCGACCCCGTGGACCGGATTCATCGGGCGATCACCGCCGCGGCGACGCGGGTCGGACGGATCACCGCCGTTGTCGGGGATGCCACCGCCGTCGGCGGTTTCGATTCCGGGGCGGGATTGTCGGGTGCGCTCGGCGACGCGCTGCGCACCTCGTCCGAGCGACTGTCCATCGCGATCGGGGTGCGCCGCGACGGACCACGTGGTGACGGGGTGTTCACCGGCCGGGAGCTGGCCGCCGATGCCGCCGCACGCACATTGCCCGAGGTGATCGACATCGAGCTCGCGCGGTTGCTCGAACCCCTTCGCGCACATGATGAGAACCTTTCGGCCCAGCTCGCCCACACCCTCGATGTCCACCTCCGGTACGGCTGCAGTGCGACGCGTTCGGCCGCGGCCCTGCACATCGGACGACAGAGCCTGTACCAACGCCTCGACCGGATTCGCGGACTCCTCGGATTCGATCCGACGACACGAGAGATGTACCCGACGGTGTTGCTGGCGCTCGGTGTTCTTCGCGCACGTTCCCGCTGACCGACAGGAATGGAACGGGGTCCGGACCGCCGCCCGTCGGCGCCGGCCCGGACCCCGGGTCTGCTCCCCCTCTACCGGTCTTGCGAACTCTCGACACGTCCACGGGCCAGGATCACGTATCCCACGAACGCGAGCACGAACCCGACGAACGCGCCGATGTCACCGAGTTCGGGGACCGCGCGCACCGCATAGCCGACAAACCGTTCCTGATTGCAGAACAGTAGGACCGACACGACGAGCGCGATCACGAATGCGGCCACACCACCCCAGTTGGTGTAGCTGCGGTCGTAGAGCAGAGACAGGGACGGCGGCTCCTTGCGGAGCAACCGGTCGGCGAACACGACGCCGAGCCACGGGCCGATCCAGTAGGCCACCAACAGCAGGAACGCCTCATACGATGAGGCGGCGTCCGCCAGGGCCCACCATGCGACCAGGAATCCGACGACTCCGAAGAACACCGACACCATCGCGCGCTGCGCACCGATCGGGAGTGTGAATCCCATCGTCACGAAAGCCATCGCGCCCGAGTACACATTGATCGCATTGGCGGCGACGGCGCCGACCGCGATGGCGAGCAACGTCAGATTGGCGACGAAGCCCGGGAAGTTGGCGGTGAACGCCTCGGTGGGGTTGTCGGACTCCACACCACCGATGGTCATCGACGCCGCACCCACCACCATGAGGGCGGTGGTGGCGACGAACAGTCCGGCCGAGGCGAACAGGCCGGTCTGCAGTCGTGACACGCTCGGCGGCAGGTAGCGCGTGTAGTCGGCGGCATACGGTGTCCAGCCGGCCGTGTAGCCGAAGGCCGCACCCACGGTGAGCAGGAACCCTCCCATCGAGAAGCCACCCTCGGCCGAGCCCATCGAGACGTCGGCCTTGTCGAAGATGATCACGGCGCCGACCAGGAAGATGATCGCGAGGATCGGTGCGGCGAGCCGCTCGAAGCGCTGCACCAGGTTGTGTCCGAAGAATGCGAACGCGGTCTGGATCACGACGATCAGGATCAGACCGGCCAGCGGGGTGATACCGCACAGGGTGGACAGCGCGAAGGCGCCGCTGACGCTGTTGGTGGCGAACCAGCCGACGCCACACATGATCGCCATGAACGTGGCCGGCAGGATGTTGCCCCGGTAGCCGAAGCTCAACCGGCCCAGCACCATCTGCGGCACACCGTGCAGCGGCCCTTCCGCCGACAGCAGGAAATGCGCTATCGCACCGAGCAGGTTGCCGATCACCATGGCAAACACGGCCTGCCAGAACGACAGCCCGAAGTAGGCGACCGAGATGACGCCGACGAAGATGGTCGCGAACTCGAGGTTCGGTGCCGTCCACGTCCAGAACAGGCCCCGCGGCTTGCCGTGGCGGGCATCGAGTGGGATCGGTTCGTTGCCGCCGGGCTCGACGGCCAGGACCTTGTCGCGGTAATCCGTACGCGCAGCGTCGACGGTGCCGTCGGCCGTGGTGTCGGGAGAAGCGGTCATGGCGACACTCTGCTGCGCCACACCGTCCGGGACAACCGACGAATTGTCAGTCGAAGTCCGATCGACGCCATACAGATCGGATGCGCGACCGCACCGTACGGGATTCACGCGTCCACCGCCACGGCTGTGACGTTCATCGATCGGCCCGGGTGCACGGGAATCGAAGCACCCGCGGGTGTCGTTCCCGACTACTGACAATCCGTCCCACCGACCAGGAGTAACGACGTGCCCGTCACCGAACGCTATGCCGATGCCACCGCAGAATTGCAGGTCACCAGCGAATCCCTCACCGTCGCACTGGCCCACCGTTCGGTCCGCAAGTTCACCGACACCCCCGTCGACGACGACACCCTCCACGCCGTCATCGCCGCCGCCCAGTCCGCTCCGACGTCGTCGAACCTGCAGGCGTGGAGTGTCGTCGCAGTGCGCGACCCACATCGCAAGGCCCGGCTGTCGGCGTTGGCCGGCGACCAGCAGCACATCGTCGACGCACCGCTGTTCCTGGTGTGGATCGCCGATCTCGACCGTGCCCATCGGCTGGCGGCTCGCGCCGGGGCGGTGTTGGACGGCGCGAACCACCTCGAGAGCACCCTGATCGGGGTCATCGACGCATCGCTCGCAGCGCAGAACGCGGTGGTCGCCGCGGAATCGGTGGGCCTGGGCACGGTGTACATCGGGGCGATCCGCAACCACCCGCGCGAGGTGGCGGCCGAACTCACGCTTCCTCCACACACCGTGGCCGTGTTCGGCATGGCCATCGGTACCCCGGATCCCACCGAAGACGCCGGGATCAAACCCCGGCTGCCACAGAGCGCGGTCCTGCACCACGAGGTGTACGACACCGAGCGGGCCGACGCCGACATCCCGCGCTACGACGCCGCGGTCGAGGAGTACTACGGCCGGTTCGGGCTGACCGGTAACTGGAGTGAACGCGTCCTCGCCCGCCTCGGCGACACCGCGGCACTGCACGGCCGGGAGAAATTGCGGGATGACCTCGAGCACTTCGGGTTGTCGACCCGCTGATCGGCCCGCTCGACACGGCGGTGGCGGCCTCGGCCCGCTCGCCACCGCCGTCGTTTCTGCTCACCACAGATCGTAGGAGACAGTCACATTCGGGTATCCGGAGTCGATCTGCGGGGCATTGATCATGTAGTGCCCGCCACCGGAGATCCCGGTCATCGCGGTGTTCACATCGCCCTGCACGTCCTCGACGTCGTAGGTGGCACGCGGCCCGAGGGCACCGATCCGGTAGTCGACGAAGACCGTCTCGTAGGAGCTGTTCGGGGCGACGGCGGTCACCGTCTCGCTCGCCCCAGGTGCCAGCGTCGCCCGGGGTGCCTGCACCCACTGGCCGGTGCCGGGTGTCGCCCCGGCCAGCCGCTCGGTCTGATCGGTGTGGTTGGTGATCGTCATCGCGATCGTGGGCTCCCCGGGGTGGGTGACCGGCATCGTGCCGGCACTGGCCAGTCCCGCGCCGCCCAAGGCCAGGCCGGCGGCGATACCCACGCCGGCCAGGCCGGCGATCGTGCGGTTCTTGATGCTCTTGGTGATCTTCACGACGTACTCCTCGGCCTCGGGTCCAGGCCCATCGTGGTCCGCACCGTCTGTGGTGCGTGGTCCGTGGGGTCCGGGCTCTGTGTTTCTGACATCACCGACTCTGCCGCTCCCCGCCGTGATGCGGACTCCACCGGTGGTGGGAACCGATGGCCGAGTACGGCCTCCCCCGATCGGGGGAGGCCACGTGGGGCACCTGCGCGGTGGCGACGACCACCCGCGACGACAGACGTTCGGACCGGCGGCGGTCAGCCGAACCGTTCGGTCCGGATCCGCCCGGCGGCATGGCCGGCCGCGACCATCGCCGTCGCACAGTGCTCGACGAAGCCGTTGGTGCCGCAGATGTAGATCACCGGCTGCGCCTCGGGTGGGATCGTTGCCTGGACCAACTCGTCGGCGGTGATCCGACCCGGCGGGCGGGTGTCGTCATCGGGTGCCACCCGGGTGTGGAAGATGTTGACGGGCAACCGATTGTGCTCGGCCAGCTGTCGGAACTCGGCGGCGAAGTACCGCCGTTCCGGTGATCGGATCGAGTAGACCAGGTTGAACGGTGTCTGCGGGGCCCAGAGTTCACGCATCCGGATCATCGACATCAGCGGGACGATCCCCGAGCCACCGCCGATCAGCTGGACCGGCCGCGCATCCTCGATGTTCCACGTGAACCATCGGCCGTGCGGGCCACTGATCTCCAGGGGTTCGCCGACCTCGACCACGTCGACCAGATAGGGCGACACCTCACCGTCGTCGGCGCGTTCGACCGTCACCTCCACGGTTGCGGTCTCGCGAACATCCGACAGCGAGTAGGCGCGCGCGGTGGAATAGCCGTCGGCGGCGGTCAGTCTGATGTCGACATGCGCACCGGCGTCGGCGCGGACCGGTTCGCTCAGCGCCAGGCGGAGCGTGCGGGCGGTGGGGCTCTGCCACGCGTCCCCGATCACGGTGGTGATCTGCCATGCGGTGGTCACGAGTACCGCTGCTCACGCCACGGGTCACCGTAGATGTGATAGCCCCGCTCTTCCCAGAATCCCGGCGCATCAGAAGACATGAACCGCAGGCGCCGAACCCATTTGGCACTCTTCCAGAAGTACAGGTGGGGTACGAGCAGCCGGACGGGACCACCGTGCTCGGGTGCGAGTGGCTCGCCGTCGAAGGTATCGGCCAGCCACGCGCGGCCGCCGACCAGGTCGGCGAGGGGAACGTTGGTGGTGTATCCCCCATAACAGTGGGCCATCACGAACGCATCGGGCTCCCATGGAAGGGCCGCGAGCAGATCGTCGAATGCAACCCCGCGCCATCGGGTGTCGAATTTCGACCAGTGCGTCACACAGTGGATGTCGGTGGTGACGTCCCGGTGCGGGAGCGCACCGAACTGTGTCCAGTCGAGGGTGTGCGCCCGGTGATCAGACGACTGGATCGTCAAGCGCCACTTGTCCAATGGCAGGACCGGGGTGGGCTCGGCCGACAGCACCGGAAAGTCGACGGTCGAGTACTGTCCCGGGGGCAGCCGTTCGGCGTGACGGTCGCGGCGGCCGACAAAACCCCTGTTGACTATCGCCATGCGGCGAGTGTAGTCGGGGCATCGGCCACCGTGCTCGGTGATGCTCGACCGCACCGCGTTCGACGTGTGCCCGCAATCGCCGCGGGGCACAGTTCGAGAACTCCCGACCCGGGATCCCCGGTCAGAGTTCCGACCCGAACCGATCTGCCCAGTGCCGCAGGCGGTCCTCGTCGGCACCGTTGCCGACCGCCCATCCCCAGGCACCACCGGCAGACCCGCTCACCCGGTCGATGACGAGTTCGATGGCCTCCGCGGGTGTTCCGAAGACCGGATGGCCGACCCCGATGGCCGCGGGCAGTCGACGGCGGCCGGACATCCGGGCGTAGATGTGGTCGATGGCCTCGCCGGTTCGGAGATAGTCCGTGACGATCGCCTCGGGTTCCACGTCGGCCAACAGCAATGCGACGGCGACGACGACACCGGTACGGTCCTTCCCGGCAGCGCAGTGCACCAGGGTGGCACCGTCCGGATCGAAACTGTTGAGCGCACCGGCGATCCGCTCCGCAGAGGTGTTCAGCATCCGGTCGTACAGATCGACCAGTGACACCTCCACCAATCGATCGAGCCGCGCACCCGAGAACACGGGATTGCTCACCACCCGGACACCGGGGTCCCACGCCGCCGCGAGTTTCGCGGCCTCGGCACCATCGCGCAGATCCACCACCGTGGCCGGCGGCCATGCGAGGTGGACCGGGTCGGTGTCGCCGAGATATGGGGCGTCGCTGCGCAGCAGGATGCCGTGCCGGGTTCGGCGGCCACCCCTGATGGGCAGCCCACCGAGGTCTCGACCGTTCACAATCGACTGCACGGACATGCCTCGACCCACCATCCCGGATTCGTTTCCACTATTGGTCATACCATAGCCTGGTCAGGTCCCCTCCAACATTTCCGGTCGGTGACAACCCGCCGACAACACGGTGGAGGCCACGATCACCCCCGGGCGTCCAGGAGGTCGTCGAGCGGACGGATACTCTCCGGGTGCGGGTCGAAGCCCATCGGCCGGTACCAGGACCGCTCGAACTCGACCACGTCTTCGGAGCCGTCGAGAACCGCGACCTCCATCGCCCTCCGGGTCTCGGGGTCCACCTCGGTATCGAGCACCCGATGGACGACGGCACCCAGGCGAGCGGTCGCCGCCCGTAACCCGGCGACCTGCGCGTCGGCGTTTCCCAGCAGCCCTTCCGCCTGTCCCATCGCATCCGCCAGCTCGGACGACCCACTCCCGAGAACCGCATGGAGTCCGCGGGCCAGGTCCAGCCGGGTGCGCAGTTCGAACCGGGCCCTCGCCCCCAGCCGGTCGAGTCGCGAATGCAGGAACTCGAGGGTGCCCAGGGACAGTGCCAACTGCTCCTGTGCCATCGGGTCACCTGCATCGACCGCAGGTGCCACCACATCCCGCAGCGACTTGATCACCGCACGCAGTGCGTTCTCGGAATGATCGATCATCGGATCCGCTCCTTCAGCAGGTCGATCAGCTGTCGTGACAACACCGGGACCATGCCCCCGACCCAGGACAGGAGGACATCCTGGTGGGTCTTGCCCAATCGCGAGATGCGATACGCGGTGGCACGTGTGGCGACGATCAGCTGGTAGGTGTTGGCGATCTTGTAGTAGGCCAGCCGGTCACGGTCGACGGTGAATCCCGATGCCGCCTCGTACTCGCGGAGGAACTCCTCCTCGGTGAACAGACCGCACACCAGGTAGTCCCCGGTCTCCGGATCGGTGTGGCCGAAGGTGGCGTCGGTGGCCCAGGCGAGATCGCGATGGCGATCCCCCAGGTGGCAGTACTCCCAGTCCAGCCACGCGGTGATCTCCGAGGTGGTCTCGTCGAAAAGGAAGTTCCCACTTCGATAGTCGCCATGGATGATGCTCACGTGGTCGACGACGGGCAGGTTGCGTCGGAGCCACCGGCCCGCCACATCCATCAGGGGGAGATCTTCACCCCGGTCTTCCTCCCACACCCGCTGATAGTGGTTGAGCTTCCATTCCGCGGCCTGCGTGGTATCGGGTCCGGGACGGTCGAACCATCGTAGGTCGAGTCGTGTGGTGTCCAGCGAATGGAGAGCCGCGAGCTGGTCGACGAACTGTCGGCCGAGCCGGTTTCGGAGTTCTGGACCGAACATCGTGCCCAGTCCGCTCACCGCACCGGAGTCGGTCGCGGTCGGCTTGGTCACGCCGGGGGCGAAGTCGTAGATCAGCGCCGGTTCGGGAAACCACCGGCCGGACGCGTCGAGCCATCGCACCGTGGGCACGGGTAGCACATCGCCGACCGCACCGAGGATCTCGGCCTCCTGCTTGCGGCTGGTGGCGTTGAGCGATTCGGCCGGGTCCATGCGCACCACCAGCACATCGGTGACGTCGCCGCGGTCCGGGTCGGTCCACCGCAACGTCACACGCATCTGCATCTTGGATGCACCACCGGACAGCCATCGGCTGTCGGAGATCGTGAACGGGCCGTCGATCGTGTCGGCCAGCATCGACCCGAGATGGCCGACGAGTTCCTCGAGGGTCACCCTCCGATACTGACTCCCGTTACGGCGCCGCATCTTTCGGACGAGCATCGCGTCCAGCTCGGCGTCGACCGGGAATCGGCGTCGAAGGTCCTCGATGAACTCCGATGACGGATCATCACGCAGGCCGAAGTCGTCGAACGGACTTGTCCGTGGCTCCATGGTGGTCATGTCACGCCCCCCGACCGTGCTTGGAGACATGCTCGGACAGATAGTCCAGACCGAAGATGTCGGCCATCTCCCCGTATCCGACGACACCGTCGTACTCGTACCGGTGCAGGCTCTGGAACGCCACGTCCCGAGGGTTGAAGCCATACCACGGATGGGCGGCGATCGCGCTGCCGCGGAACTCCCATTCCTTGCCGCCGGCGCTACGCACCTTCAGGTGGTTCGAGACGGTGAGCATGTCGATGCGTGCCGCCTCCACCCGAGCCCACGTGAGACTCTCGGTGACGCCGTTCTCGGTGACGAATCCGAATCGGAGGTCGCCGTATCTCACCTGGCCGCGTTCGATGGTCATCTCCACCGCGAGATGCATCGCCAGTTCCGGACCGAAGTTCACCGAGATCCACGACACCGCCCAGGTTCCCAGGTCACGGCGCGGTCCCCAGCTGTGGTCCATGCTCTCGTAGCATTCGACCGTGTACCGCTTGCCGCGCAGCTCCAGCTCTCCGGTGATATGTCCCTTCACCTCGAAGTGACCATTGGCCCAGCCGTCACCGTGGGTGTCGGCCGATGCCACCGAATCGGCCGCGGTGAGCAGCGCGTTCTCGGCGGGATCGTGCATGTCGAAAGGGTGATGGGTCGCCTCGAAGGTGAGGTCGAACGCGCAGTTGTCCAGCGCGTTCTCGTATCGGAAGTGGTAGTCCCGCGGCGCATCGGACACCTTGACGCTCAGCCCGTTGGCGAGTTCGAAGTCGGTGAACGACTCCGGGCACGGCAGATGGACCTGGCAGTCGGCGAGATCCATCTCGGCCGGCGACGGGCACATCCCCTGGGCGAGCGCCACCGACGACAGCGCCACACCGAGATTGGGGCGGGCCAGGACGTAGGCATTGCCCAGGATCCCGGCTTCCGGGACGCTGAAGATCAATGCGGTTGTCTCGGTCCACGTCCAGTCCTCCGGATCGCGGTCATGGAAATCGCAATCGTGTTCTTGGATCATGTTGCTTCCTTGCGAGTTTGACGTTTCGGACCCGACGGGTCACGTGCCAACAGCATCCGCCCGAACTCACGTCGCAGTGGCGCACGTCACGCGATATCCCCCAGAAGCGCCCCCAACATCACCCCAACGGAACAGACCGTCAGCACCGCGCCGAACGGGTCACGAACTCGGCCCGGCTGCCCGCACCGCTCTTGCGCAGGATGCTCTTGACATGACTCTTGGCCGTCTCCACCGAGATCACCAGTTCGGCGGCGATCTCGGGGTTCGACAATCCCCGCGACACCAGTGTCGCGACCTCGCGTTCACGCCGGGTCAGGTCGCCGAGCGCGAGACCGGGAGGACGTCCTGCGACCGCAGACCCCGGTCGGCCGTCACAGTTCGACTGAGCTGCTGCATGTTTCACCAGTTCACTCAGTCCCCGCGTCTCGGCATCGTGTTTGGCGACACCGGCCGCGATGGCCTCGATCATCGCGAGGTACCCGGTGAGGGCCGGCGACGGTGCCCGCACGTCCACTGCGATGACGACGGACTCGTCGCCGATCGGGACGACGCCGGCGCAATGGTGCTGTGCGGCGACCATATCGGCGTGACCGCGCTCCACGACGGTGGCGCTCACGGGGTGACGGGTGACGGCACGGACGGCGTCGATCACCGCCTGCCGTCTGGTGATCCGATCACCGGCCCGCAACTGCGAGAACAGTCCGGTGAGCGACCGGAACAGGCGTGCATCGATCTCGTCGAGCACGTCCAGCAAGCACTCGTGAAGGGCCAGGGACCGGATCACCCGCGCGGCCGATGCCGACCGCTGCCCGTCCGGAATCCCGGTGCGCGAACGGTCCTCGTTCATCAGGGCGGCCTCCACGTCGACGAGACCGGACGCCACGTCGGCCCGCAGTTCGATGAGATCGATCCGCGCCGGGTCCTGTTCGGTCACAAGCGCTTTCCCACGGTCGGCCAGGGCTCGCAGCCGCACCGCCAGGACGTCGGCCATCACGGTCGACGTTCCGGCCGGGAGTCGAGGCCCGCCCGGTAGGCGGCGGCGGCACCGGCTCGACTCCGGACACCGAGAGCACGATAGATGTTGCGCACGTGGGTCTTCACGGTTCCCTCCGAGACGCCCAGTTCCCGCGCGATCTGCACATTCGTCGCCCCCTCGCAGAGCAGGCGCATGATCGAATGCTGGCGGACCGTCAGTCCGGGATGGACATCCCGGTCCGATGACGTGGAGGTTCCGGCCGAGCCCAGTTCGGCGCGTCCGGCGAGAACCTCCTCGGCATAGGTGACGACGTCGGCCAGTCGTGTGGCGAGTTCGGCGAGACGACGCCGGCGCGCCATCCGCTCGGCGACCACCGCCATCATCTGCGTGGAGAACGAGACGCGTTCGAGGTCCGCAGCGGTGGCGGGCTCGTCGAATCGGTCGGCGTGGACCATGCCGACCACGGTGCGATCGCAGATCACCGGCGCGACGACGTAACCATGGGAGTCCGACACCGACATCAACGGTTTGTAGGTCATGCTGTGCGTGTGCGGCGAGGTCACCAGATGTGGTGAACACCCGCTGACCGCGAGGCCCTCCACCTGCGCCTGATGCAGATCGATCGGATTGTCGACGAGGTACTCCCGCAGTCTCTGATGGGTGTCCATCAGATCGTGTTCGACGAAAAGACATGCCGGCCACCATCGTCCGTCGTCGACCGTGGAGAACAGCGCGCGCCGGAACCCCAGTGCGGCGGCCACCGGACCGAACATGGTGTCCACCGCGGCATCCGGGGCGCCGACATCGGCCGAGACCAGGTCGCGAACGAGTTCGGCGGTGTCGAGGATGCGATTCACCGACGCGCGGCCGGCCTCGCGGCGCACCGCATCCAGCTGACCGAGGACACGGTCGACGTCTGCGAACTCCGCAGGCTCCACCTGCCCGTCGCGTATCGCACCTGCCACGTCCACCAGGAGACGCTCCGGATCGATACGACCGGGAATCGTGGACCCCATGGTCGTCCTCGACGCCGTCGACCTGGTTCCCGATCGCGCCACCGTTCCCGATCCCGCCACCGTTGTCTCCGACACCATCTGTGCTGCCACCGCCTACCGAAGCCCCGGCCCGACCACCTGTTGTGTTCCACGCCACTCTTCCCTACACTTTGGCCTAACCATTTTCGAATCGCAATGGTTTCCAACATTCTCCTATTGGCCCAGCCAATTCCCGCAAACGAGGTACCCATGCAGATCACCGCAGCCGTGGCACACGGCGCCCACCAGGACTTCGCCATCGAAGAAGTCGAGCTGGCATCCCCGCGCAGCGACGAGCTGGTGGTCGAGATCAGGGGAGTCGGTCTCTGCCACACCGATATCGCCGCCCGTGACGGCGTCTACGGGCTCCCCTATCCGGTTGTCCTCGGTCATGAGGGAAGTGGGATCGTGGTCGAGGTCGGTGACGGCGTGACCTCCGTCGCCGTCGGCGACGCGGTAGCCGTGTCCTTCAGCAGCTGTGGAAGGTGCCGTCCGTGTACCACGGGCAGGCCGGCCTACTGCGCCGAGTTCACCGCGGAGAACTACATCGGGAGCAGACCGGACGGGACGGACACGATGTCGTCCGACGGCGCACCGGTCCACGCCCACTTCTTCGGCCAGTCGTCCTTCGCATCGCATGCGCTGGTCAACGAACGAAACACGGTGAAGGTGGACACCGAGCTCGACATCTCACTCGTCGGACCGCTGGGATGCGGAATCCAGACCGGCGCCGGGGCGATCATGAACTCGATGCGGTGTGCCGCGGATCGTTCCCTCGTCGTACTCGGTGGCGGACCCGTGGGTCTCGCCGCGGTCATGGGCGCCGTCATCCAGGGCTGTACCCCGATCGTCGTCGTCGAGCCGGTGGCATCCCGGCGTGCTCTCGCCACGGAACTGGGAGCCACCCACGTCATCGATCCGATCGGTACGGATCTGACCGCAGCGCTGAGAGCGATCACCCCCGACGGTGTCGACCACATCTTCGACACCACCGGGCGGGTCGATGTCATCGGGGCCGCGATCGACGCCGCCGCGCAGAACGCCACCGTGGGTCTCGTCGGTGTGCCCGCGGATTTCTCGGTCGACCTCCCGGTCAACATCGTCGGTGCCATGCAGAAGGGACTCACCATCTCCGGGATCGTCGAGGGCGACAGCGTCCCACAGACATTCATCCCGGAACTCCTCGCCCATCATGCGGCGGGACGCTTCCCGTTCGACTCCCTCATCACCACGTACCCGTTCTCCAAGATCAACGACGCCATCGCGGCGCAAGAACGTGGCGAGGTGACCAAGCTCGTTCTCGTTCCCGATGCCTGATCCCGATACCTGATCCACGGGTGCCTGATCCACGGGTGCCTCGTCCCCAGCGCCTCGGCCCCGGCGCCGATTCCCGAAAGGCAGCAATGATCCGACCCGAAGACGCCGACCTGCACCCCGTCGATCCCTCGCTGACCACCTGGACCGAGACGATCGGCTTCTGGTTCGCGATTCCCGAGGAGAAGCTCTACGGCAACGTCTACGTTCTGGCCAGACCCAATGTCGGCGCGGCGATCTCCTCCGTCAACGTCGTCACGGGCCTCAACCGTCACCCCTTCACCGTGGATCTCACCGATCCTCAGATGCATTGTCCCTGCCCGGATTCCATGATGTCGTTCGAATTGCAGAGCGGACTGCGTGTCGAGGTGCCCCAGGCCCCCGACCACTACCGGTTCACCTACGAGAACATCGCCGGTTCATGCTCGTTCGACATGACCCTCGACGGCGCGATGCCGGCCTGGGATCCGAACGACCCCGCCGAGAACCCCCTGTTGGAGGCACCCGACGCCGACCACTCCGATCTCGGACTGGGCGACGCCTGGGCGGGAGGCCATCTCGACTTCCTGGGCCGGGTACGCGGAAGCCTGACCCTGCGAGGCCGAACCTACGAGATCGACTCGATGGGTGGCATGGATCGCAGCTGGGGAACCCGCACCGAACTCGGACAGGCCGCGATCGCCTACATCCACATCCCGTTCGACGAGGATCTGGGCATTCATCTGGTCACCGGGATCGAGCTCCGGGGCGGTGACGTCGTCTATGGCCCACTCCGATTCGGCTACATCCACGAGGGCGGGAAGGTGTACGGGATCACCCGGGCATCGGTGTCCGGAAACCAGCAGGGGCTGAGCCCGTTCCAGAACGAGATCACCGTCACCGATTCCACCGGCCGGACCATCACGGTGCGCGGCTCGGCGGTGGCCGCTGCACCCTGGTACACCTTCAGCCCGTCCTATGTGACGTTCCAATCGCTCATGCACTACGAACTCGACGGCCGACATGCCTACGGCCTGCAAGCCGACACCTACGGCATCGAATTCCTCGCCGATCGAACCTCGCGTCACGGCTCCCTGACCGCGCAGGCCTTCGGCCCGGGAATCTGATCCCCGACAACAGGACTGAGAATGACCCGAACACTCTCCGCACCCGACATCTCCACCGCAGCGGTGGCCGAGGTCCGCGACCGCTTCCCCACCGACCCCGCAGCCCAGCGCGCGATCGATCGCAAGTTCACACGCCGTCAGGGGCCGGGCTGGTCCCCGATCGGTCTCGACGAGCTGACCGCGGCGGTGCACGGACTGATCGCCGGGCAGGCCGACGCCGGCACGAATGTCGAGCTCCGCAACTCCCGCTGGCTCACCGGTGGTGCATCGAAGATCCAGATGGCCTTCGACCTCGTCACCGACGAACACCCCGAGCCACGGAAGCTGCTGCTCCGCATGGACCCTCCCGAATCCCTGAACGCGACCATCAAGACGAGTGAGTTCGAGATCCTCCGCGGCGTCGCGGACGCACTCCCCTCCCCGGAAGTGCTCTGGGTCGACGACGAAGCTCGTCATCTTCCCGAACCGGGCCTGATCTGTGGGTTCGTCGGCGGCGTCACCAAGCCGACACTCGCCACCACCGGTCAGGTCAGCGGGCTCGGCACCGACTTCGGCCCGGCACTACGCGCACCGCTCGGAGACCAACTCGTCGCCGGGCTCGCGGCCCTCCACACGATCGATCCGCGTTCGTGGGGATCGGATGCCCTCACCGTTCCCACGGTCGGCACCACCGAACGGGCGGGCTGGCAACTCAACTTCGAGCGTCAGCTCTGGACGCTCGACAGCCTCGACGTCTCCCCGATCATGGAACTCGCGGCCAACTGGCTCGCCCGCAACCTCCCGATCATGGATCGGGTCAGCGTGGTCCACGGCGACTTCCGCAGTGGGAACTTCCTGTTCGACGAGAACACCGCGACGATCACGGCCTGGCTCGATTGGGAGTCGGCACACCTCGGCGACCGCCACTACGATCTCGCCTACTGTGCACAGGACCTCTTCGGCCACTATGACGAGACGGGCGAGACGTTCCTGGTCTCCGGTCTCGTCCCGCGCGAGGAGTTCTTCGAGCGCTACTCCGAGGCATCCGGACTCACCGTCGATCCCGAACGGCTGCGCTGGTATTCGATCTTCTGCGGGTTCTCGGCCACGGTGAAGACACTCGCCACATCCATGCGCATCGCCCAGCTCGGACGGTCGCATCAGGACGTCCTGTTGGCACGGCTCGAGGGGACGGTACCGATCCTGCTCGGCCAGTTGGGACGTCGACTCCAGGAGGTGCTCTGACCATGGACTTCATCACGATCACACTCAATGCCGCGGCCAAGGCGATGGAAGACGCCGTGCTGCCGGCACTGGCGGCCGCCGGAGAACAGCAGGCCCTCGAGCAGGCCCACCTCGTGTGGGATGCGATCACATTCGTACGCGACCGCGTCGATCTCGTCGCGACCCGCCGGCGCACCGAGGCGGCCGCCCTGGTCGAACTCGTGGGCAGGCTCATCGATCTCGATGTGATCGACGACGCGACCACGGCGCATCTGGGCGACGTACGGTCGGCGGCCACCACACGCATCGCAGACCCCGCGACCACCACCGAAGAGTATGGTGCCCTCATCGCGGACCTCGGTGACGAGGTCACCGCCGTGCTGCACACCGCCGACCACCTCGCCCCGGCGGCGCGGGCGGGCGTCGAGCAGACCGTCTTGGATCACGCCCTACGACGTCTCGAACTCGACCGGTCGTGGCTGCTCCCGCTGGGCTTCGACCCGGAGCCCGCGAGTGTTGCCGACCTGGACGTGTTGCTCGCTTCCGTTGGGGCGAAATGATTCCCGATCACGTCGGCGACGAGAGCACCGCGGCCAGCTCATCGGCAGGGTGCCGGATCGGCAGCCTGATGTGGGTGTCGAAACCGCGTACTGCCGAGAAGGCCGGACCCGCGGCGATGCGGATACCCCTCGCCTGCGCGGCCATCGCAAAGTCGATGGCATCGGCATGGATGTCGACCCAGAGTCCGCTGCCCCCTTCGGGGGGCAGCGGAGTCCACTCTGGTCGACACCGCTGCACCACGTCGACGGTTGCCGCGGCGCCCTCGATCAGCGACCGACGGCGTTCCTCGGCGCCGGTGCGGGCCCCGGCCAGCGCCTCTGATGCCACGACCTGATCGAGTACCGACGTCGTGACATCGATCGTCTGTTTGACGTCCGCCACACGGGCGATCATCGTGGGCTCCCCCCTGATCCACCCGATGCGCAGTCCACCCCAGAACAGCTTCGACAGGGTGCCGACCGTGAGGAGCCTGTCGGGTGCGATGTGGCCCGCCAGCCCCGACGTCTGGATCTCCGGGTCATGGATCAGATCGGCGGCACTCCGATCCTCGATCACCAGGAATCCCTGCCGATTCGCCGAGTCCGCCAGGTCGAGCAACATCTCCTCCGCGCGCACCTGCCCGGTCGGGCTGTGCACCGAGGACTGGGCATAGACCAGGGCAGGGCCACGCCGACCTCGCCGGGTGAGCGTGTAGTCCGACCACGGAAGCGCGTCGACGCGAAGATCGCGTCCGCAGCCGGCGAGCGCGGCGAGGATTCCACGGTAGGTCGGATCCTCCACCATGGCCGTGTCCCCGGGCTCGACGAGCGCGAAGACCGTGAGCCACAACGCCTGCTGCGCTCCCGCGGTGATCAGGATCTGCTCCGGCACCGTGGGTGTGCCGCCGGCGGTGAGGTACCGCGCCACCGCGTTCCGCAGTGCGGCAAGCCCAAAGGCACTGTGGCCGTCGGTCTCCAGATATGGCCGCAGAGAACTCGACCGCATCCGGTCGAGGACGTCGACGAACGTGCCGCTGGCGGGCAGGGATTGGGTCGACAGATCGATGACCGCAGACGCCAACCCCGACCCCGTCTCGTCGGGAGGACGCAGCCGGGGCTTGTTCGGCGGGCTCACCGTCGATCCCCGCCCGACCTCTGCGGTGACATATCCGCCGCCGGCGAGGATCTCGTATGCGGTCGTCACCGTTCCGCGGGCAACCTCGAGCTCGGCCGCCAGGACACGCTGCGCGGGAAGGCGCACACCGCTTTTCAGCTCCTCCGATTCCACCAGGTGGGCGATGGTGGTCGCGAGGCCGATACTCAGCGTGCCGTCGTGGGAACGCCACGCGCCGAGCATCGACGACAGCTCGCGGGCAGAGAGTTGTGGACCCGGATCACGCATGGTCCGATCATCGCACAGGGCGAGGCCCGAGCACCGGCACGCGGCGAGGCGACGGGTCTGTCGCCCACCGCGTCCCGGTCACGCCCTGGCGGCCGGCGACTGCCCGCTCGTCACGGCATCGGGAACCAGATCTCCCGATTCGATGTCGGCGCGCACCCGGAACTTCTGGATCTTGCCCGAGGGGGTCATCGGGAACCGATCGGTGAAGAACCACAGGGAGGGCACCTTGTGCGCCGAGATCCGTTCGCGACACCACTCTTTCAGCGCCAGCGGATCCGGCGGGGTGCCGGCGTCGACGGGCCGGATGACCGCGGCGATCTGTTCACCCCAGTACTCGTCCGGCACGCCCACCACCACCACGTCGCCGATGTCCGGGTGACCGAAGAGCAGTTCTTCGATCTCCCGCGGATAGATGTTGACGCCACCACGGATCACCATGTCCTTCAGACGCCCGGTGATCTTCAGGAAGCCCCGGTCGTCCATGGTCGCGAGGTCACCCATGTGCAGCCAGCCCTCGGCATCGACGGTGGCGGCGGTGGCCTCGGTCATGTCGTAGTAGCCGAGCATGTTCTGGTAACCACGGCAACAGATCTCGCCCTGCTCACCCAGCCCCACCACCTCTCCGGTGACCGGGTCCACCAGACGGACCTCGAGTTCCGGCAGCGGTTGCCCGACAGTGGTCGCCTGATCGACCGGGCTGTCACCGACGCGGGTCTGACTGATCACGCCATGCATCTCCGTCTGGCCGAAGAGGATCGAGAAGTCGCAGTTCCACTGGGCGGTGACCCGCCGGACGAGCGCCTCGGGCACTGCCGCCGCGCCCGACAGGACCGTCCGCATACTCGAGAGATCGCGGGTCGCGACGTCCGGGTGATCGAGCAGGGCCAGCAGCATCGTGGGCACCAGGAGACCGTGGGTACCCCGATAGGTCTCATAGGCCTCGAGTACCGCCGCCGGATCGAATCCCGGTAGTACCACGTAGGTTCCGCGTGCGGAGAAGGTTCCCAGCTCGGTGACCGCACCACCCCCGATGTGATACATCGGCATGGCGTTGATGCACACCCCGCCGTCCCCCATGGCCGCGCGCTCGAAGACGAACGTCGCCTCGTTGACGATTCCCTTGTGGTGCAGCAGTGCACCCTTCGGAAATCCGGTGGTGCCGGACGTGTACTGGATCTGGACGGGAGCATTCGCCTCGATGTCGGGCAGGACCGTCGCGGGATCGGCGCGCTCGGCATAGGCCGCCCACTGCGCGTCGGGCACCGAGAGCCGGACCGCGGGCAGCGCGGTGGCCACCTGCTCGACGATCGCCGCGAGGTCGGCCCCGCGATACTCTGCCCGATAGAAGACACCCGACGCCCCCGACTGACCCAAGACGTACTCGAGCTCGTCGGCCCGGTAGGCCGGATTGGCCGCGACGACGATCATGCCCGCCATCGCGATCGCCTGCTGCAGGATCACCCAGTCCGCACTGTTCGGGGCGAAGATCGCGATCCGGTCGCCCGGCGCGAAGTCGGAGAGCAACGCTTTCGCGTAACGCTCGACGTCGGTGACCAGTTCCGCATACGTCCAGCTTCGGCGCGCATCGACGTCGGCGACCGCGTCGACCAGTGCGATCCGGTCCGGATCGGACGCCGCACCCTCTCGGATCAACTGCGGCAGGGTGACGTCCCGGACACCCGAACCGGCGACGGCCGGCCAGGAAGACATGGTGAGTGGCATGGATTCGGCTCCGATCAGCTACGTGAACCGTACCCGGACAGGTTCACGGATGAGTGGCTCGCATCACATAATAAAGGTCGTACCATTCAAATGCAACCGCAATGTCGGGAAAGTACCGTTGCGCCACAACGTATTTCAGATCAACAGCAAAGACGACCGGTACCCGCCCACGACATCGTGGGCGGGTACCGGTCGGCATGCCGTTCACCTGGAGTACGGGATGAAATCCTTGCCGTACGTCTCACGCATGATGATGATCTTCTGGATCTGCGCCGTCCCGTCGGCGATCTCCACCGACATCGCGTCTCGCAACCGCTGCTCGAACGGCAGCTCGCTCGAGTATCCGTAGTTCCCGTGCAGCAGAAGGCAATCCTTGATCGCCGCGGAGGCCGCGACCGGCCCGAACCACTTCGCCATCTCCGCCTCGGCCGTCTGCGGCAGACCCCGGTTCCGATTCTCGAGTGCCGAGTAGCAGATCAGCCGTGCCGCTTCGAGTTTCGTCAGATGCTCGGCCGGCGGGAACGCCCCCCCCCCCCGCACTTCGCGAGCGGAGCACCGAACGCCTCCCGGTGCCGCACGTACTCGGCGGTCTCGTCGACCGACCGTTGCGCGGTCCCGATGCCGGCCAATGCGAGCAACGGCCTGGTGAAGTCGAATCCGTTGAGCACCTTGGAGAATGCACGACCTTCGGGACCCACCCGGTTGACGTCGGGTACGACGGCGTCCTCGAGGTGCAGTATGCCGCGGCTCAGCGGGCGCCACCCGGTGTCGGCGACCTCCGAGGTGGCGATCCCCGCGGCGTCGAGCGGGACGAGGAAGGTCGACACACCCACATCGGAACCGTCGCGCACGGTCCTGGCCGCGAGCAGGATCGCCTCGGAATTCGGGAGCATGGTCACCGAGGTCTTCTCACCGGTGATGCGGTACCCGCCGTCGACCCGGGTCGCCGTCGTCCCAATCCGTGCGGCATCCGAACCCACTTCCGGCTCGGTGAGCCCGAACGCCACAGAGGTCTCCCCCGCGACGAGACGTGGTAGCCAGGTGTCCTGCACTCCGGTTCGGCATGTGCGGCCGGCAGCGAACTCATCAGCATCACCGGGATCACCGCGTTGGCCATGGTGACGTCCGCCGCGGCCGGCTCCTCGATCACGAGGCCGACGGTGACGTGGTCCTCGGTCCCGAGCGCGTTGTACTTCTCACCGGCGAGCAGCCCGAGGGCACCGAGTTCGGCGATGCCGCGATGCAGTTCCCAGAGGAAGTCGCTGCTCTTGGCCCGCGCGAGGTAGCCGTCGGCGAGGCGGCGGTCGGCGAAGTCGTGGACGGCCTCGCGGATGTTGTCCTGTTCGGGTGTGAGCAATGGTGGCATCTGTGCGTCCTCTCGGGTCGAGCAGCGTTGGGGCAGGTGGTCGGGGCCGTCCACGTCCAGGGTCGGCCGGGCGGAGGTGGCCGTCAGGGGCGGCGGTAGGCGATCGAGGCGCGGGTGCACACCTTGCCGTCGGGGCGGACGGAGTCGACGGTGACCAGTGCCGAGTTGCGCCCGATGTGCACCACGTCGGTGACGAAGCCCAGCGTCGATCCCGCCGGTCCCGGGCGGAGGTAGGTGATGTGCAGCGACGCCGTGACCAGGCCCGGCACCCGCGCCGACACCGCGGATGCCCCGGCCACGTCCGAGGCGTAGATCGCGATGCCGCCGTGCAGCGACCCGCCCGGATTCACCAGCGGGTCGACGACGTCGAGTTCCACCGTCCCGTCCGACCGTCGGAGTCCGAGGCGCTCCGACAACGGCCGGCCGGAACCGGCGGGTGCGCCCTCGCCCCGCACCGTGCGCAGCTGCGGGGACGCCGTACTGAACTCGATGCGTTCGACGACTGCGGCGACCATGCCGCCGTTTCCGTCCGTGACGGTTCCCGTGGCGCTCGCACTGGTGGACCCGTGGTGAACGCACCGGCCTCGCGCGACGAGCCGCGTGCCGGCGGCGGAGGGGAAGCCACCGCAGAAGGTGATCGTGAGATCGGTGGTCACCGCCCAGCCGCCCGCCGGCCGGTGGGCGACCGCGGCGCTGCCGATCGCGGTGTCGACGAGGACCCCCAGTACGCCCGGGGTGACGTCGTCCGGCCCGATCATCGAGGCGTCCAGCGTCATCTCGCCGACCGTGGCCAGGCTCGTGCCCACCACACCGGCCACACCGAAGACCTGTTCCGGCGGTCCGTGGATGTAGCTGATCGGCATCGACGCCGTCTCCGCCGTCGTCACCCCGCCGGATTCACCATCCGATCGGGAAGTGCTGTCGACCAACATGTTCCGACCTCCATCGAGGGTGTGGTCCGGCGGGGCGAGGACATATGGTGCGGATCAGAAGGCCGAGATCCCACCGTTGACGCTGATGGACTGCCCGGTGAGACGTGCGGCCCCCGGGCCGGCGAGGAAGACGATCAGCGAGGCGAGGTCGTCGGGCTCGGCGACTCCCAGATGCGCCTGGGTGGCCGCCTTTTCGAACAGCGACCGGCTGAAACCGTCACTGAGGACATGGGCGGCGGTGCGGGTGCCGTTGATCAGCGACGGCGTCACCGCATTGACCCGCACACCATTTCGCTTGGCCTCGATCGCCGCGACACGGGAGAACATCACGATCGCCGCCATCGCCGCCCCCAGGACGCTCTCCCCGGGTGTCGGCACCTTCGCCGCGTCGGAGGCGATGTTGACGATGCTCCCGCCCCCCTGCTCCTGCATGAGCGGGAGCGCGGCGCGGGTGAACAGCATCGGGGGCAGTGCCTGTCCGGTCAGGATGCCGGAGAAGTCCGCGGCCGGTGTCCGGTGCAGCAGTTCGGGGCGATAGGCGGTGGTCGTGGAGTTGACGCAGATGTCGAGCGACCCCAGCTCACGGTGAGCGGTGGACACGACGCGTTCCACCTCGGACTCGTCGGTGGCATCGGCGGAGATGAAGTGGACGTCCGCATCGGGATGGTGCTCACGCACGGCCTGACGCGCGGCGTCGCCACGTTCCTTGTCGCGGCCGACCAGCACCATTCGCCGGACACCGGCCTCGGCGAGGCCGAGCGCGGTCGCGAGCCCCACACCGGAGGTCCCGCCGACGATGAGTGCACCGGAGTCCGCGTAGGTCCGGACCAGGGGAGATTCTGACACGACTTCACCTCTCGAAGACGAACACCGACGTGTCCGACGACCCGGGACCGGGTCACGCCGCACCGTGGTGACGAAGGGCTGTGCGCGCCGCCCCGACGTCGTCGAGGGGTATCCGCGCCTTGGTTAACGTTCTACACTATGGATGCGGATCTATCCAGAGATGTATCAAAAAGGACGGGGCCCGACCCGCCTCACCCCGGAGGTTTCCGATGACCCCACCCGCGCAGACCACCACGACGCCGACCGCGCCGCGCCGAGGCCGGCCGCTCCCGTCGACTCCGTCGGGCCGATCCCCGCTGACTACGATGTCGCTCATGACCGATCAGTGCGACGAGATCCTGGAAGGCACCACGACCTCCATCAAGAGCGCCCGATCGGCACTGATCTCCATCCTCGGCGAGCTCGTCGCCCCCTACCGCAGGCCGGTACGGACCGCCGCACTGCTCTATGCGCTCACCGGCGTGGGGTTCGGCGAGTCGGCGAGCCGGCAGGCGATCTCCCGGGCGGGTGCATCCGGCCTGATCGCCCCCGAGCGGGACGGCCGCGAGACGAAGTGGGCGGTCACCGAGCGGTCATACGAGTTGTTCCGCGAGGGCACCACGCGCGTGTTCCCGGACACCTCCGCGCAGCGCTGGGACGGCAACTGGCTCGTCCTGATCGTCCCGATCCCCGAATCACAGCGGGCCACCCGCAAGAAGCTCTACGCCGCCCTCCGATGGGCGGGCTTCGGCAACCCCAGTGCCGGGATCTGGGTGTCGCCGCATGCCGACCGCCTGTCCGAGGCCCAGTCCGCCATCGAATCCCTTGACCTGCAATCCAATACGATCTCGTTCATCGGATCGCCCACGACGGTCGGCATCTCCGAGTCCGAGATCGTGCAGCGGTCCTGGGATCTGGACAAGGTGTCGAGCGCCTACGAGTCCCTCCGCGCACGGTTCGACAACAACGACCATCTCACCGGCAAGGCCGCACTGGTCGCGCACATCGAGCTGATCGACGCACTGCGCCACACCCCCTACATGGATCCCCAACTACCGCAGGAGCTCCTGCCCGACTGGCCCGGCCTCACCGTGATCCGGCGGTTACAGGAGCTGCGCACCGAACGCGCCCCCGCCGCGCATGCCCACTGGCTGGAGATCGCCCGGCCGGACTGACGACCGGACGATACCGAGAGGTATCGACACCCGGCCACCCCGTCATCCCCGACCGCCCACAGATCCGCCTCGACGTTTTACACATCTAGACATGATCTAGCATGAAATGTATCGTTTCAGGTGACGCCCGATGAGCTCGACTCGTCCACAGCCACCGCGTCTCATCTCAGCCAAAGGAACATCGTGAGCCAACTCCACGCACCCTCCATGGCCCTCCTGAAGTCGGCCGCCGACGATCCCGCCGCCTACGTGCAACGATGGAAGTCCGCGCACGGGCGTCCCGCGATCGGGACGTTCCCGATGAACTTCCCCGTCGAACTCGTCCACGCGGCGAACGCCCATCCGGTGATCATCCAGGAGAGCCGCACACCCATCACCGAGGGACGCAGCCTGCTCGCCGAGTTCTACTGCGGTTACACCCGCAGCGTCGCCGACCAGATCGCCATCGGTGAACTCGACGGCATCGACGCCTTCGTCGCCGCCGACCACTGCGTCCAGCTGCTCGGGGCCGTCGACGTCATCCGTTACAAGCGTCCGGACACCCCGGTGCACTTCGCCCAGTTCACCAGCGCCATGGACGGCGCACTGACCAGACCACGGGTGGAGAACCGGATCTCGGAGCTGACCGCCGAGATCGAACAGGTCACCGGCACCGCGGTCACACCCGAGCGGATCACCGCGAGCATCCGGGCCTACAACGGCAACCGGCAACTCCTCCGGGAGTTCTACGCGCTGCGCAAGTCGGGCCGGGCACGCATCACCGCGAGCCAGATGCAGCTGCTGGTCAAGTCGTCGATGGTGATGGACATCGACGAGCACACCGCGATCCTGCGGACGATCCTCGCCGACCTCCGGGTAGAGCAGGATGTACCGGCCGACGTGGTCCGAATCCACCTGTCGGGCCACTTCTGTCATGCCCCTCGACCCGAGATCCTCGACGCCATAGAGGATTCCGGGGCGATCGTCGTCGACGACGACCTCTACACCGGCTACCGCTACATCTCCACCGACGTGCCTGAGACCGACGATCCGCTCGCCGCGCTCACCACGTGGTATCTGGACCGCAATGTCAACGCACCCTGCCCGACCCGGGTGACCAGCGACGTCGACTGGGACACCTACCTTCTCGACTCGGTCGCCGAGAGCGGCGCCAACGGTGTGGTGGTCCTGATGGCCAAGTTCTGCGAACCGCACATGCTGTACTACCCCGAGCTGCGCAAGGCCCTCGACGCCCACGGTATCCCGTTGCTGCTCATCGAGACCGAGCACGAGGGCCTGCCCCTCGAGAAACTGCGCACGCAGCTCGAGACCTTCGTCGAACGAATCCGCCGCCGTCCGGCCCCGATCGCGGTCTGAACCCAGGAGACATCATGACCAGTGAACTCTTCCAGAAGAACAAGACCAACAAGCTCGCCAGCACCCGCGTCGGCGGAAAGATGACCGCCGACTACTGGGAGAACATCTTCACCGCGAAGGAACGCGGCAAGCATGTCGTCTGGTACAACGGCGCCGCCATGAACCCGCTGTTCCAGGCCGCGGGCCTCGAATGGTGCCACGGTGAGGCATTCGCCGCCCGCCTCGCCGCACAGCACCTGGAGGAACCCGCACAGCTGGCCGGCGCGGAGTACGGCTACATCGGCGAATTGTGCTCCTACGCAAGGACCCACCTCGGCTGTGCGGTCCTGACCCAGCAGAATCTCACCGAGAGCGAGACCGGTGTGGTCGGCATGCTCGACCAGCAGGAGCTGGCCGCCAAGCTGCCCGCACCCGACTTCTTCGTCAACGGCTATGCCGGCTGCAGTACCGGCCAGCAGTGGGATGCGATGACCTACCGGGTCTTCGACCGTCAGCTCCCGGTCTTCAACGTCTCACTCCCGATGCTGTGGGGCAACAAGCCCGACGCCGGCTACATGCGGGGCGAGGAATGGGAGGAGGTCAGCGACTACGCCGAGGGCCAGCTGCGTGAACTCGTCGCCTTCCTCGAGCACCAGACCGGGCGGCCGTTCGACTGGGATGTGTTGAGCGAGAGCATGTCCTACATCAAGAAGGCATCCGAGCTGCGCCTGGAGGGAATGGCCCTGTGCACCCAGGCACCCACCCCCGCCACTTACTGGGACTGGGTCGCCAGCATCGCCCCGATCAACTTCCTGCCCGGAAACCAGGCACTCGTCGACTACTTCGCCGGGGTGAAGGCCGAGATCGAGCAGCGCCTGGTCGACGGTGTCCCGGCGATCGCCGACGAGCGATACCGCGTCTACTTCGACGGGATCATGAACTGGAACAAGCTCGGCTTCCTCACCAAGAAGTTCGCCGAGTACGACGTGGCCGTGGTCGCCGGACGCTACACCCACGAATCCTTCTGGCAGGAACCGCAACTCATCGACGTCGACAACCCCCTGCGCGGAATGGCCCAGCACTATCTGCTGTGCCCGCTCAATCACGGGTTGAAGAACCTGCAGGAGCTGCTGATCCGGCGTCTCGACGAGTACGCGATCGACGGGATCGCCTTCCATTCCACCCGAACCTGCCGGGCCATGACCAACCCGCAGACCATGCTGGCCAAGACCGCCGAGCGCGAGCGGGGCGTCAAGTCCTTCTTCTTCGAGGGTGACGTCGCCGACGCGTCGTTCTACAACGACGAGCTCTTCGACAGCCGGCTCGAGGCGATGCTGGAGGCCATCGACGTCCAGCGAACGAAGATGCTGGTCTGACGATGTCCTGGTATGTGATGGGAGTCGACCTCGGGTCGACGACAGCGAAGGCCGTCATCGTCGACGACGCCGGTGAGATCGCCGGGTCGGCCGTCGTGCAGATGGGTGCGGTGAGCCGCGATGCGGTGGCCGTGGCGATGGACCGCGCCCGCGCCGATGCCGGCGTCGACGCCTCGGAGATCCGACGGATCGTCAGCACCGGCTACGGGCGCAAACTCGTACCCGGTGCCGACCGGTCCTTCACCGAGATCACCTGCCATGCACGGGGGGCCGCGGCCATGCATCCCGGCGTCAGGCTCGTGATCGACATCGGCGGCCAGGACAGCAAGGCGATCACCGTCGGCGACGACGGCCTCGTCGAACGGTTCGCGATGAACGACCGGTGCGCCAGCGGCACCGGCCGGTTCTTCGATGTGCTCGCGCGTGCGCTCGAGGTGGACATCGACCAGATCGCCGATCTCGCGCTGTCGGGAACCGAGGGCCTCGAGGTGAGCAGTATGTGTGCGACCTTCGCCGAGACCGAGGTGATCTCCATGCTGGCGCAGGGACTCGACAAGGCCGACATCGCCGCGTCGGTGCACAAGGCGGTCGCGGCACGGACATTGGGCCTCGTGGCGCAGGTCGGCAAGGACACCCCGACGGTGATGACCGGCGGGGTCGCCCAGAACGCCGCCGCACGCCACTACATCGAGAAGGCCCTGCGTCATCCGGTGCAGATCCTGACGCAACCGCAGATCGCCGGGGCGTACGGGGCCGGGCTGCTCGCACGCGACGAACACCTGGGTGCGATCGCGCGGACCGAACCCCAGGACACCGCCACGAGACGCTTTCTCGCCGAACGCAAGACCGAGGCGGCTCCGCGCTGCCAGGGCTGTGACGGTTCACTCGACCACCACCACGAACCGGTGCCCTTGACCCTGGAACCGCGACCATGAGCTCGTCGTCGGCACCCGGTGGCGGACTGACCGACTCGACCGTCTTCGTCGTCGGTGGCGACACCGCGGTGGGCCGGCTGGTGGCGCTGCACCTGGTTCGCGCGGGCTCGCAGCGAATCGGCATCATCGGATCGGACGCCGCCGAGACCGAGAACACCGCACGCGCGGTCTTCGGCGCCGCGTCGGGCATGTGGTCGGTAGCCGCCTCGGGCGAGATGTCCGCACCGGCCGAGGCGCAACGGATGGTGGCCGAGCTGTCCGCCGCGTTGGGTGACCCCGACATCGTGGTGTCCTGTAGCGGCGGACCCGAGCTCGTCAGTGACATCGCCGGACACACGATGGTCGAACTCGGGGCGGGGACGGTGATCCGATTGGACTCGGCCGCAAGCCGTCCCGGCCCGACCGGCGGACCCGAGCACGTACGGTTGCGCACCGTGGACGGATCGGCCGACCGCACACCCGAACAGATCGCCGCAGCCGTGGTGGCGGCCGCGACCGACACCGTTGTCCCCGAACAGAACTGAGCCCTGGCCGGCATCCGATGATGCCGGCCAGGCCTCGCCACGGTGTCCTGTCAGCTCGGTCCCGTCGGTTCGTCCCGTCAGCTCGGTCCCGTCGGCTCGGCCCCGTCAGCTCGTCATCGCGGCCTGTTCGGCCGGTGATTCGGAGTCCACCGAGATCTCCTGGTGGTCGAGGGAGTAGCGATAGGAGCCCATCGCGAGCAGGCAGACGATGGCCACGACGACCATCGCGACGATGGGGACGATGCTCGCGGTGTACGACCCGGTGATCGTGTACACCTGCCCGAGCAGGAAGACACCGGCCGCCGAGCCCATCGCGAACAGGAAGTACACACAACCCAACACCCGGCTGTACGAGTGCTTCGGGAAGTACCGGCTCGTCATGTACGCCGCGACGTCGCCTTCCGCGCCGAGTGCGAGACCGATGAGCACCGCCCCGAGGAACAGTGCCGGACTCGAGGTCGACGAGATGAGCAGGATGACGCCGACCGCACACAGCGCGAAGATGACGGCGCCGACGAACGATGCGAAGATCCGGTCGAGGAGGTATCCGACGCCGAGTCGGGCGGCGATGGACGAGAGGCTCAGCACCGACAGCAATGTCACCGCCAGCGTCTTGTCGATCCCCTTGTCGGTGGTCATCGGGACCACCTGCGACATCAACCCGAACGTTGCCGACGAGACCAGGAAGATCGCCGCGCACAGCAGCCAGAACTGTCGGGACGTGCGGGCGATGCGCCACAGCGACTCACCGGCCGTACGGCCTTCTGATCGTGCCGCGACACGTTCGCGCTCGTAGTCTGCGGGCATCTTGGTCACGAAGGCGTACACCGCGGTCGGGATGGCCGTGCACAGTGCACCGATCACCAGAAATGTCCCGCGCCAATCGATCAGCCCCACCAGCCAGTTGGCCAGGTAGGGCATCAGCACGCCGCAGGCACCGCTGCCGGCCATCAGCAGCCCCAGTGCGAGCCCACGCCGGTCGACGAACCAGGCGCTCACCACCGTGGCATGTGCGACCGGGTTGACCGCACCCGCACTCGCCCCGATCAGCACACACAGGGCGTAGAAGGCGATCTGGCTGTTGGGGATCACGGCCATCAGCATCAGACCGATGCCGAAGCCGAGGGTCATCGGCAGCGTCGGGATTCGCGGTCCGTACCGGTCGACGAGCACGCCGAGGACGATGATGCTGATGCCGACGAAGACGGTCTCGATCGAGAATCCGTTGGTGATCACATCACGGCTCCACCCGAACTCTTCGGTCATGGGTTTCCCCAGGATGTTGAAGAGCACGTTCACCGTGGCGGTGCCGAACAGTAGGGTCAAGAATCCCGTTGCCACATACCACCATCGATTGAGATGGCCGGTGTGTGCGGGCGTCGTGGTCATGGTCAATGCGAACTCCCCTGCGGTCTGGGTGTCGTCCAAGAGGTCCGGTCCAGGTGTGCCGGACGTCACACACTGAAACATATGGACCGACCAAAAGTAAATATCGGACCTAGTGCACATTCATCCCGCGTCACACGCCGACGACCCGACGTCGCCGACGGCCACTCTTGCGCCCCGCAAGGTTCCGCGGTTAGTGTGGCGTAAATGGTCAGTCCATATACGCGACGGGCCGTCACCCCATCTACACAGCGAGAGGACACCGAAGTCTGATGAGCGAATTCACCGACATCACCTACGAGGTCGACAACGGGCTGGCATGGATCACCATCAACCGCCCGGAGCGCTACAACGCGTTCCGCGCGCAGACCGTCGACGAGCTGATCCTCGCCTTCAAGCGCGCCTGGGCCAGCTCCGACGTGGGCGTCGTCGCCCTCACCGGCGCCGGCGACAAGGCATTCTGTGCCGGTGGCGACCAGAAGCAGCGCGCCGAGACCGGCGACTACGGCCCCTCCCAGAGCGGCCTGTTCGAGGTCGAGTCGCTGCACCGCGTGATCCGCGACAACCCGAAGCCCGTGATCGCGGCCGTCAACGGCCTGGCCATCGGCGGCGGCCACGTCCTGCACGTCCTGTGTGACCTCACCATCGCCGCCGACACCGCCCAGTTCGGGCAGAACGGCCCGCGCGTCGGTTCCTTCGACGCCGGACTCGGCTCGGGCTACCTGGCACGCGTCGTCGGTGAGAAGCGCGCACGCGAGATCTGGTTCATGCTGCGCCGCCTGTCGGCCGAGGAGGCACTCGACTGGGGTCTGGTCAACAAGGTGGTCCCGGCCGCCGAACTCCGCAACGAGGTGCGCGCCTGGGCCGACCAGATGCTGGACTTCTCCCCCACCGCACTCAAGGTGCTCAAGCAGTCGCTCAACACCGACACCGAGCACTTCGTCAGCGTGGGACAGATGGCGTACTCCACCCTCGAGATCTTCGGCGAGACCCCCGAGGCCCGCGAGGGCATCACCGCCTTCAACGAGAAGCGCAAGCCCGACTTCACCCCCTACCGGGGCAAGTAGCGTGCAGTTCTCCACAGAACAGCGTGAGTTCGCGGCGGCAGTGTCGGACTACTGCCGCCGCGAACTGGCCACCGTCGCCCAGCGCGATGCGGTGACCGACGGCGGGACCCTGGCCAACAGTCCGACGGTGCTGGCCGACATGGCCCGCAACGGTTGGCTGGGGGTGTCGCTGCCGGAACAGTTCGGCGGCGGCGGTGCGGGATTCGTCGACGAGTGCATCTTCCTGGAGGAGTCCACCCGTGGACTGGCCCCGATCACCGCCTACTCCACCGGCCTGACCGCCGCACAGACCTATCTGCGGTGGGGCACCGACGACCAGAAGAAGACCGTCGTCACCAACCTGGTGGCCGGCAGGCTCGAGGCGATCGCACTCAGCGAACCCGGCGCGGGATCGGATCTGGCCGGACTCCGGGTGAGTGCCCATCGCGACGGCAGCCGCTACGTACTCAACGGCCAGAAGACCTGGATCTCGGCCGCTCATGTGGCCGAACACATCCTGGTGCTGGCACGCGAAGACTCCAGCGGCACCAAACATCAGGGTATGACCCTGCTGATGGTGCCCACCTCGACCCCGGGGCTGACCATCCGCGGCATCGAGACGATGGAACCGCGGACCTGTAACGACGTGTTCTTCACCGACGTCGTGGTCCCGGATTCGGCGGTTGTCGGCACCCCGTGTCAGGCGTGGAAGCAGCTCATGCGTGGACTCTCGATCGAGCGGATGATCATCTCCGCCATGAGTATCGGTGGTGCACGACGCGCGCTCGACGACGTCATCGCCTATGCGGGAGAACGCGAGCAGTTCGGCCGGCCCATCTCGTCGTTCCAGGCCCTGCGTCACCGGATCGCCGACCTTGCCACCGACATCGAGATGGCACGGGTGTTCGTCTACGACGTCGCCGCCAAGATCGATGCCGGCCTCGAGGACGATCTCGCCCGTGAAAGCGCCATGGCGAAGATGCGCTGCACCGAGATCGCCAAGAACACCGCACTCGAGGCGATGCAGATGATGGGCGGCTACGGCTACGCCCGCGAATACGGCATGGAGGGCCAGGTCCGCCGCGCCCTGGCTCCGCCGATCTACGGTGGCACCAACGAGATCCAACGCGAGATCATCGCGAAGAACATCGGCCTGTAGGCAATCTGCCGGCCCCGACCATCGACGAGGTGTCCGATGAGCGAAACCCCCTTCTCCTCAAAACTGCTGTCCGGCAAACGCATTCTCATCACCGGCGGCGGTACCGGCCTCGGTCGCGGAGTTGCACGCCACCTGGTGGAACACGGCGCCGAGGTCCATTTATGGGGCCGGCGTGAGGCGGTCCTCGCCGAGGCCGCGGCCGAGGCTTCCGAACCGCGTCCCGGATCGGTGCACTACCACACCGTCGACGTTCGCGACTACGAGAACGTCGACGCCACCATGGGTGCCATCTGGTCCGAGCACGGCCCGCTGACCGGCGTGATCAACAACGCCGCGGCCAACTTCATCGCGCAGACCAAGGATCTCAGTCCGCGCGCCTTCCAGGCGATCACGAGCACCGTGATGAACGGCTCCTTCCACACCGCACATGCCGCGGGTAAGCGGTGGATCGCCGACGAACTCCCCGGGTCCATCCTGTCCACCCTCACCACCTGGGTGTGGACGGGGTCGGCCTTCGTCGTCCCGTCGGCGATGGCCAAGGCCGCGGTGCACTCCATGACCATGTCCCTGGCCGTCGAGTGGGCCAAGTACAACATCCGGGTCAATGCCGTTGCCCCCGGACCGATCCCCACCGACTACGCCTGGGAGATGCTCAACCCCACCGACAAGAGTTCGGTGGGCGCCACGCAGACCGATCAGATCCCCGCCGGCCGGGCCGGGACGATCGACGAGCTCGCGAACCTCACCATGTTCCTCCTGTCGGATGCCTGTGACTACCTCACCGGCCAGACCATCGCCATGGACGGCGGCCAGATGCTCGCCGGTCCAGGAACCTTCGCCGGCCTGACGAGCCTCTCCGACGCCGACTGGCAGAAGATCAAGGAGACCAGCAAGGCCGCTTCGGAATCGAGCAAGGCCCAACGAAGCGTCTGACACCCACAACACCGAAATGGCCGCTGTCGTCGACAGCGGCCATTCTCGTGTCCACACGACTCGTCAACGGCCCACGGATGATTGAGACGAGCTACCTGTTGATGATTGCGAGGGACTACCTGTTGAGGATTGAGCCGGGCTACCTGTTGAGGATTGAGCCGGGACCGAGCGAAGCGAGGACCCCCGAACGATGATTGAGCCGGGACCGAGCGAAGCGAGGACCCGAGTCGAAATCTCCCCAGCGCGGGCTAGGTGGTGACCACCTCCAGGGTGGTCACGCCGGCGAGCTCGGCCGACAGAGGTTTCGACACGCCTCGTCGCTACGCTCCTCATCGGCTCAACCACCAACAGCCTCTTGCT
>NZ_JBSFRM010000001.1:36993-208509 GCF_053589235.1 Gordonia sp. NPDC003376
AGCGAAGCGAGGACCCCCGAACGATGATTGAGCCGGGACCGAGCGAAGCGAGGACCCGAGTCGAAATCTCCGCAGCGCGGGCTGGGTGGTGACCACTTCCAGGGTGGTCACGCCGGCGAGCTCGGCCGACAGAGGTTTCGACACGCCTCGTCGCTACGCTCCTCATCGGCTCAACCACCAACAGCCTCTTGCTGATTGAGCCGGGACCGAGCGAAGCGAGGACCCCCGAACGATGATTGAGCCGGGACCGAGCGAAGCGAGGACCCGAGTCGAAATCTCCGCAGCGCGGGCTGGGTGGTGACCACCTCCAGGGTGGTCACGTTGGCGAGCTCGGCCGACAGAGGTTTCGACTCGCCTCGTCGCTACGCTCCTCTTCGGCTCAACCACCTACGATCAGTTGATGATTGACCCGACGATCCGAGTCACGAGCGGACGGCACCGACGTCCTTGCGGAGAACGTGCTTGAGGATCTTGCCCGTCGTGTTGCGCGGCAGTTCGTCGACCACCACGAGCTCACGCGGGAGCTTGTACCGCGCCAGGGCTCCGCCCAGGAACTCCCGAAGTTCGTCGAGTTCGATCGTTGCGCCCTTCTTTGTCACGACCACCGCCGCCACACGCTCGCCCCATTCCGGATCGGGCATGCCGATCACTGCGACCTCGGCAACGGCGGAGTGCGTGTAGATGGCACTCTCGACCTCTGCGGGATAGACGTTCTCACCACCCGAGATGATCATGTCCTTCAGTCGATCACAGATGAAGTAGAACCCATCTGAATCCTGGTAGGCGACATCACCGGTCTTGAACCAACCTCCATCGAGTTGCGCCGCGGCGGTGGCGTCCGGCAGATTCCAGTATCCAGGAGTCACCGTGTCACCCCGCACACACAGTTCACCGGGGACATCAGGCGTGTCGAGGTCGTTGCCGTCGAAGTCGATCAGCTTAACCTCGTTGAGCATGCCCGGCGTGCCGCAGGATCCCAGCTTGTCCAATGCCCGCTCCGTACCGAGGAAAGTGGCACCGGTGGAGGTTTCGGTCATTCCCCAGCACTGGCTGACCGGAATCCCTCGCGAACCGAACAACTCCAGCAGGTGCTTGGGCACAGGCGCGGCACCCGCGACGATGATCTGCAGCGACGACAGATCCGCGGACTCGAACGCAGCCTCCTGGGTCAGGTACAGCATCATCGTCGGAACCAGGAACAGTGAGGTCACCCGATAGCTCTCGACATCGGCGAGAACCCGCGCCGCGTCGAATCGTTCATGGATGATGACGTGCCCGCCGGCCATGAGGACGGGAAGGGTCATCACGCACAGTCCACCGGAATGGAACAGCGGCGCCGAGGTCAAGGCGATGTGCTCACCGTGATAGTTCACCGCCAGCATCCAGTTGACATTGCCCGTCCAGATGTTGCGATGGGTGAGAACCGAGCCCTTCGGGCGGCCGGTGGTTCCCGAGGTGTAGAGGATCGCCGCGGGATCGTCGGGAGCCACCTCGACCTCCGGCACCGAACCCCCATCGGTGGGACCGTGTCGCAGCCAGCCGTCGAACTCGCCATCGAAGGACAGATATGACTGCACGGCAAGCGAACCGCGGATGCGGTCGATGATCGGGACATGCTGCTCGTCGGCGATCAACGCGGTGGCGCCGGCGTCATCGAGGATGTAGGTGAGCTCGTCGTCGACGAGCCGGTAGTTCAAGGGCACGAAGGTCGCGCCGAGGCGATTGACCGCGAACAGGGCGACCAGGAAGTTGCTGTGGTTCATCCCCAGATATGCCACACGATCACCCGCAGACACTCCGGTCGAGGCCAGGAATGAGGCCTGCTCCTCGATCCGTCGTTGCAACTCGGCATAACTCCAAGTTTCGTCGTCGAACGTGAGAGCCGGTTTGTGCGGATCACGTTGCGCACGTGCAGAAAGCCATGTCGCCAGACCGAGCGGATTCATCAGAGTCCTATCGCTGAAGGGTGAAAGAGCGGCCATAGCACCACAATCGGGTACGAACACATCGTGGAGAAATCAGACTGATCCGATATGACCGATTGACAGTATGTTACATCACTTCATCGCATCGGCCACGAGAATATCCGATTGCCGCCAAACAGAAACCTGTGTTCCGATCCCCCTGATGTGGGGCATGGGAACCCTCACCGTGTGATGTGGGAAACGTATCGAAATGCTTGAATTCACCAGTACCCCAGATTGCCGACGAGTACTACATCGCACGAGACAATCAGTCACCGAATCGAAGAACGGAGGGATGATCAGTACTGCCACAACAGATCTCGCAATCCATCCGAACCGCCACTTCGCGAGCTGGAATCAACGGGATATCGAGAAGGCCCGTGATCCGTTCGCGCCGACGCTGCCATGGACCAACCCGTTGCTGCCCGCTCCCCTGACTTCCCGAGAGGGAGCCCGAGGCTTCCTCGTCTTCGGGTGGGAGGAATTCCCGGACCTTCGGTTCGAACCCGTCGGCCGGCCCCTGGTCGACGAGGTCGCTCGAACCGAAGGTCCGGGAATGGATCATGACCGGCTCCGATTCGGGAGTCGGGTACCGACCAGGTGAGGCCCCGTCAGGGCGCAGCTTCGAGGTCGCCGGGATGGACGCCTGAGGAGTCGACGAGCACGGCAGGTCGATATCCGTTGCGGCGTACTGGGATGCGGGTCACCTCGCCCGGCAGTTGTCCCCGAGCTGGTTGATCCCGAGCAAGTTGATCCCGAGTAGGGCCCGAGCTGAAACGCCCCGAACCGACATGGACACCGCCCCGGTCGGCGAGAGCACGTTGATACGGGCCCACCCGGCCACGGCGAACGGCGTGGCCATCGCCCGAGGGGAGACGGCCACGTTGATCACACCGACGGCGTGTATCGATACGACCGGCTTCGGGTGAGCGCGAACTCGAAGATCCCGCTCCCCTCTTGTCCGTCACAGACGAAGGTGCACAGGCGATCTGTGAGTGCAGAATCCAGGGCTGCGGGATTGATCGAGCCGTCGAGCGGATACCGATCGGACTCGACATGGTCGATCCCGAGCTGCTTGCCGTGGTGTCCGCCGTATCCGGCTCCGGCCATGTAGCCTCCACCTGCCCGGGCGTCCGCGGCGACCTCGAACGAACTCCCGGATTCGGTGTCCACCACGACGATCCCCTCCACCAGATCACGGTTCTCGTCGAAGGCGAGGCGATGCCGGACATCGATGATCGGGTCGACCAGTCCGCTCTCGTGCATCACGGCGCCCTCGAGCAGCAGCCGATCGTGGCCGCGGGTCTCGACCAGCAGGAACCCGATCGAGTAGTCGGGGAACTGGGCCTGATACCAGATGTGCAGACCCTGCCCGCCGGCCATCGTACGAACACCCCTCGAACGATCGCGCTGGCCGTACCATCCGTCCACGTCCTGCGTGACGCCATCGATGGTGAGCGTCCCGTCGTACCGGCCGGACTGGAAGAGGTGCTCGAACTCCGTCGATTCGTCGCTCGCGTTGGCCACGGCGACGGTGCCGAACCATGCGGGTGTGCGAGCCCGCCAGGTGAGATCGAACCCCACCCCGATCGGATTGTCGCCCAAGGACAATCGCCACACAGAGTTCGGCTCGACCACCTCGAACCGGAAGGGTCCGGCGCCGTCCCCTTCGGTGGCGGAGAGTTCGGTCGAGTACCGCAGGTTGCGTTGTTCGGTGACATCGGAGACCACCACGAACCCGTCGGCCGTGTCCTTGGCCGGGTACATGCCGAATCCGAGTAGCACCGACGGCGACCGTGCATCCTGGGCGTGCAGGTTGAAGACGAACCGGTCGAAGAACCGGTCGGGGAGTCCGGCCTGCCCGGGGGTGACCAGACGATCATGGAAGTCGTTGCGTACCAAGGGTTGATTGCCAGTCACTGCAGGGTCCATCCTGTGTGTCGGAGTTCTGGTCGATCGATGGGTCAGGCGTCGGCCACGACGGGTGTGGGGAGTCCGGCCTCGCGCCGTGCGTCGGTGAGGAAGGCGGCGACCAGCGCCGGGTCGGCGTAGTAGGGATCGCCGATCCCGTCGTCGACACGTCGGCGGCTGTACTCGTAGAGCACCGCGAGTTTCCACAACGCCAGCGTCGTGTACCACGGGAGATGGGTGAGATCACGTCCGCTGCTCTGCGCGTAGCGGTCGCGGAGCTCGGCTCGCGTCGGATAGCCGTCCTCGAGCATCGCGGTTCCCAGTTCGGCGGTGGGGTTGGGCGTGTGGCCGGCCTCGGGGACGGTGGCGAGGAAGTAGCCGATGTCGAGGAGCGGGTCACCGAGCGTACACAGTTCCCAGTCGAGCACGGCGGCGATACGTCCCGGTGCACCGGGTTCCAGGACGACGTTGCCGATCCGGAAGTCGCAGTGGATCAGGGTCGCATCCGACTCGGGTGGGGTGTTGGCCAACAGCCACGTATCGATGTCGGCGAACTCCGGCGGCGCATCCCCGTTCTCGTCGGCGACGAGCCGACGCATGCGCGCCACATGGCGCGCATTGAAGCCCTCGGGCCGGCCGAGATCGCCCAAACCCACAGCACGCCAGTCGACCTCATGCAGGGCGACGAGCGTGTCGACGAGATCGTGGGCGACCGACCGACGTTGTTCTGGCGTGTCCAACGGCGCCGGGGTCGAGGTGGTGACGACCGGCCCCGGCGCGAAGCCCATGACGTAGAGCGCGACGTCGAGCACCTCCCCCTCCTCGGCGACGGCGAGGACCTGCGGCACCGGTACCGCGGTGCCACCCAACGCCGTCATCACGCGCGCCTCGCGCAACATGTCGTTGGCACCGGGCGGAATCGGCGGCGGCGGCGGACGACGCACGACGACGTGAGCGTCCCCGTCGGTCACCAGGAACGTGAGGTTCGAATGCCCGTCACCGATCCGGCGGGTCGTGATGGCGCCGTTCAGGATTCCCCGTTCGGAGAGGAAGTCCTGCAGGCGCGCGAGATCGGTCTCGCTCCAGTCCCAGCTCACCGGATCACCGCCCCGTGAACTCGGGCGCGCGCTTCTGCTTGAACGCCGCCAACGCCTCGGGCATGTCGTCGGTGCGGGTGAGCAGCGCCTGCCCGCGGTTCTCCAGTTCCAGCGCCGCCTCGTACGAGCCGATCTCGGTGTTGCGCTGAATCGCCCGCTTCGACATCCGGACTCCGCCGGGAGAGTTCTGGGCGATCAGGCGCGCCATGGCCAGCGCCTCGTCGAGCAGGTCCTCGCTGGGGATCACCTTGTTGACGAGGCCGATCCGCAGGGCCTCCTCCGCCTCGACGAGGCGTGCGGTGAAACCGATTTCGGCGGCACGTGCGGGGCCCACCAACCGGGCGAGGTTGTAGGAGGTGCCCAATTCGCCCATCGAGAGTCCGACCTTGACGAACGCGGCGCTGAGCTTCGCCGTCGGCGCGGCGAGCCGGATGTCGGCGGCGAGTGCCAGGGCGAAGCCACCGCCGGTGGCCGGACCGTGGATCGCGGCGATCACCGGGAACGGAAGGTGGCGGATGGCCTGGATGCCGCCGGTCGCGGTCTCCTGGAACTTCAGGAACTCCCGAACCCCCATCTCGGTGATCACCGAGATCTCGTCGAGGTCGAATCCGGCGCAGAACGCTCGCTCACCGGCACCGGTGACGATCAGGGCACGGAGTCCGCTGTCCCGCAGGGCACGACCTGCCGCGAGGTACTCGTGGAACATCGCGACCGTCTGCGAGTTCATCCGCTGCGGGCGGTTCATCCGCAGGATGCCGATACCGGGTTCGGTCTCGGTGAAGGTGAGGGTGTCGAGAGATGGGAAGTCGATGGTCATCTGCGCCTGCTCTGCTGGGAGGGGTGGAGTGTGGTCTGCGTCAGTTGCCCTGGAAGACCGGAGGACGCTTCTCCTTGAAGGCGGCCAGCGCCTCGGGCATGTCGGCGCTGCGGGTGAGCAGCGCCTGCCCGCGGTTCTCGAGCTCGAGTGCGGCGGCATACGAACCGACCTCGAGGTTGGCCTGCAGCGCACGCTTGGACAGCTGTACCCCACCCGGCGAATTGGCCACGATCTGCTCGGCGAGACCCAGCGCGTCGGCGACCACGTCGTCCTCGCTGACCCAGTTCACCAACCCGAGATCGGCGGCTTCCTGCGCGCCGACGATCCGGCCGGTGAAGCAGATCTCGCTGGTCTTGGCCGGCCCGATCAGCCGGGTGAGCAGCCAGGACGTGCCGAGGTCGCCGGCGGACAGGCCGATCCGGACGAAGGCCGCGTTGAACTTCGCCTGCGGGCTGCCGATCCGGATGTCGGCGGCCAGTGCCAGGGAGAAGCCACCACCGGCCGCGGCACCGTTGACCGCGGCGATCACCGGGACCCGCACCGAGCGGATCGCCGACAGCGCACGCGCGGCACGCTCCTGCTGGTCGAGCATGCCCAGTGCCCCGAGATGGGGTAGGTCGTCGGCATCGGCGAGGTCGTAGCCGGAGCAGAATGCCTTGCCCGCACCGGTGAGGATCACCACGCGCAGGTCGTCCTCGTCGCCGAGGCCCCACGCGAGCTGTTCGAGTTCCACGAACATCGAGTTGGTCATCGCGTTGTACCGGTCGGGACGGTTCAGCGTGACCAGCACGATGCCCGGCTTGACCTCCTCGGCGCGGAGGGTATCGAAACTGCGGTCGAGTGTCTTCATCCTCGGACTCCTTGTCAGGACGGCGAATCGGTATGTGATCGGGTCAGCGGAACTGCGGCGCGCGCTTGTCCACGAACGCCCGGATGCCCTCGGCGGCCTCGCCGTCCTCGAACAGCGCCTGGATCTGCTCGACCTCGTATCGGGCTCCCTGCTCGAGCGGCAGGTCGAAGGCGGCGTCGACGGTCCGCACCACCGCCAGCTGGGCGGGCAGTGACGGGCCGACGAGCTGGTCGGCGAGTTCGTTCGCCGCGACCACCACGTCGCCGTCGGTGAGCCGGTCGACCAGGCCGATCCGGTAGGCCTCGTCGGCGGGTACCTGGCGGGCGGTCAGCATGATGTCGAGGGCACGCCCCCGACCCACGAGACGCGGGAGTCGCTGTGTGCCACCGGCACCCGGGATCAGTCCCAGCTTGACCTCGGGTAGGCCGAACCTGCCGTCAGGTCCCGCCACACGCAGGGTGCAGGCCATCGCCAGTTCGAGGCCGCCGCCGAGGGCCACACCGTCGATCGCGGCGATCGAGATCCAGGGCGAGCCCGCGAGTCGGTCGTTGACCTCACGCATCTTGTCCCCGTACGCGGTGAAGCTCGCCGCGTCGATCGACGAGAGGTGCTTGATGTCGGCGCCCGCCGCGAAGAAGCCCGGGTTCGCCGACGAGATCACCATGACCTTGACGTCGCCGGCCTTCTCGGCGGCATCCATCGCCAGGTGCAGGCCGTCGAGCAGCGGGATGCCGAGGGCATTGGCCGGCGGGCGCTGCAGGGTGACCGCCAGAATCCCTGGGGAAGCCGACTGCCACGTGACCACTTCGTGTGCCTGATCTGCCATGTTCATCCTTTGCATCTCGCCGGTCGCGCCCGAGTCCACTGCGACTCCTGTGTCGACGCTAACGTCGACGTCCAAAGATAGTCAACCATTATTTTGGTCATACCAAAAGCCTCTATCGCTACGCCGGATACGACGATGCGGGCGAGGTGCGCATCCGCACTCCTCACCCGCATCGATACCTCCGGAGAGCCGCCCCGCTATCGCCGACGACTCACAGCAGACCCTGCACTCACAGATACACCGACTTCTTCACCAGATACGCGGCCAACCCCTCCGGCCCCAGCTCACGGCCCAGACCGGACGACTTGACACCGCCGAACGGCGCGGTCGGGTCCGGCAGGTAGGCATTGATCCCGATCGAGCCGGTCTCCACCCGCCGCGCCACCGAGACGCCATGGTCGTGATCGGAGGTCCACACCGATCCACCGAGCCCGTAGTCACTGGCGTTCGCGATGGCCACCGCGTCGTCGTCGCCGTCGTAGGAGATGATCGACAGCACCGGGCCGAAGATCTCCTCCTGGGCGATCGCATGGTTGTTGTCGACGCCGGCGAACACGGTGGGCTCGACGAACCACCCACGGTCGAGCGCCTGCGGGCGCCCGCCACCGGCCGCGACGGTGGCACCGTCACCCTTGCCCTTGGCGATGTAGGACTCCACACGTTCACGCTGACGGGCCGAGACCATCGGCCCGATCTGGGTGGTCGCCTCGAGGGCACTGCCGACCTGCAGTGATCCGGCGAGACCCGCGAAGGTCTGCACCACCTCGTCGTATCGGCTGCGCGGAGCCAGGATTCGGGTGCCGAGGAAGCACGTCTGGCCGTTGTTGAGCAGCGTCGCCGAGAAGATCTGCTCACCGACCTTGGTCAGGTCGAGGTCGGCGTCGTCGAGGATGATCGCCGCCGACTTCCCGCCCAGCTCCAGGGTGACCGGACGCAGGAGCCGCCCGCAGACCTCGGAGATGGCGCGACCGGCGGCGGTCGACCCGGTGAACGCCACCTTGTCGATACCCGGATGCGCCACCAGGTAGGCGCCGACCTCCCGGCCACCCGGGACAATGTTGATGACACCGTCCGGAATGCCCGCGGCCGCAACGGCATCGGCCAGGATATAGGCGTCGAACACGGTCTCCGGCGACGGCTTGAACACGAACGTCGCACCGGCGGCCAGACCCGGGGCGTACTTGAACGCCGCGAGCGCCTGCGGGAAGTTCCACGGGACGATCGCCCCCACCACGCCGACCGGATCGGCGGTGACGAGTGTGGAACCACCGAGCAGTCCCGCGCGGGTCTCCTCGAACGGGTACTCCCGGGCGAGGCCGGCGTAGTAGCGCAGCAGCAGCTGTGGGAAGACCGCCTCGAGTTGCTGCGCGATGGCGATCGGCATCCCGTTCTGCGCACTGACCGCCTGCGCGAGATCGGCCGCCCGCTTGTCGAGCTCGTCGGCCAGCCGCTCCATCGCGTCGGCCCGTTGTCCCGGGGACCATCCGCCCCAGCCGCTCTTGTCGGTGAACGCCTGCCGCGCCGCGGCCACCGCCGCGTCGATGTCGGCCTCGGTTCCGTCGGGTACCGACCCGATCGACTCCTCGGTGTTCGGCGAGATCACGGTGATCCGACCGGTTCCGGCGGGGGCCCGGTACTCCCCGCCGATGAAGAATGCGTTGTGCTCGGTGGTGCTTGTCATGATGTGGTTCTCCTTCGATGCGCTGTGGGTGCCGGCGTTCAGTCGGCGAGCAGGACGACCTTGACGGCCTCGCCGGTCAACTGCGCCTTGACCGCCTCGTTGGCCTCGGCGAGCGGCATCGTGGTGATGAGCTTGTCGAACGGGAAGACGCCCTGCTTGTAGAGGTCGAGCAGGTGCGGGATGAAGGTCTGCGGATCGGCATCACCCTCGATGATCGCGCGGACGCCGATCCCGAGCACCGATGCCGGCACCAGCGGGAGGGCGAACGCGGCCGTCGGGTCCGCGGGGACGCCGATGAGCCCGATGACACCGCGAATGGCCATGGCCCCGAACAGATCCTCGAGTACTCCGACAATCGCGGTCGTGTCGACGGCGTAGTCGAAGCCGTCGGGCACGATGGCCCGCAGCTGTTCGGTCACCGGACCGTCTACGGGGTTGATCGCGGCGGTGGCACCCAGGTCGATCGCCAGCGTGCGGCGGTCCGCGTTGGGCTCGACCACCACGATGTGGGCGGCCTTGCGGACCGCGGCGGCCATCACCGCCGACAACCCCACCGATCCCGCACCGCTGATCACCACGCTCGAGCCCGGTTCGACGTCGAGGGAGTTGAGGATCGCCCCCGCACCCGTCTGCACACCGCAGCCGAGCGGGCCGACCAGTTCCAGCGGGACGTCGTCGGGGACCTTGACGACGTTGCGCACGTTGGCGATCGCATGGGTGGCCAGCGACGACTGCCCGAAGAAGTTGCCGCCGGCCGGCGCACCGTCGATGGTCACCGTCGACGTCCCATCCGGTCGCACGCCGCCGAAGTTCAGCGGCATGAAGGCCGCGCAACTGGCCGGCTCGTCCCGTTGGCACCATTTGCACTCGCCACAGCTGTTGAAGCTGACCGCGACCCGGTCGCCCACGGCGAGGGTGGTCACCCCGACGCCGACGGCCTCGATCACCCCGCTGCCCTCATGACCGAGCACACCCGGCAGCGGGAACGGCAGGTGTCCTTCCTTGACGGCGAGGTCGGTGTGACAGAGTCCGACGCCGGCGATCTTGATCCGGACCTCACCCGGACCGGGGTCGGCGAGGTCGACCGTCGACAGCTCGAACTCGGCGCCGACCGACGGCACGACGACAGCGGTTACATCCATGGGGACTGGCTCCTTGGTGGAAACGGGTGTGGTGGCAGTACGCGGAGCCCCTGGGAACTCCGCATGGGCCGACGGTAGGGACGTCGCATCGCAGCGGACGAGGGCTCTGCCGAAGGATCACTCGAAGACCACCCCTTGCTCCCCCGACGGGGTGATCGCGACGACCACCACGTCTTGGTCCAACCATTTGCGCACGTGCCGTGAGGGGGTGCACTATGGTTTATCGAGTGATCCACGTCTCAATCGAAAGGACCGCCCGTGACCGTCCACCCGGCGCCTGCCGACACGACCTGGCAGCTGATCGCCGAGAGCCTGGCCTTCCTCCAGGACTCCCGGACCATCGACGTCAGGCGTGACCCGGCGGTCATGCTCGGTGACGCTCGCCGTCGGCTCGAGGGGTTCCTCGCCGACACCGGACCGGACGACGACCGGCGAATGGACGCATGCCGCCTCCTCTTCCGCGTCCACCAGGAACAGACTCGCCGGCTGCACCAGGACACGGTCCGGACCGCACACGCCGCCGACGAGGTCCGCCGCATCGTCGGAGACCTCATCGAGACCGACACACACGGTCTCATAGACCAGGTGCCGCAACGTATCTGCCGCAACCTCTCGTTCGGCCGTGCAATGATCTCGTCGATCGCGACCGCGGTCTGGATCCCCCGGCACCTGCACATCGAATGCGACGACAGCCCAGAGAACTCCGCCTTCCTGTCCTACGTCGACGGCGCCCGGATTCCGCTCGCATACGCACCCCTGGAAACCGAGATCGTCCGTTCACGGACCTCGGCGATGAGTGCATGCCCCGACGACGATCGCCGTACCTTCAAGACGATCGTGGAGGTATCCCACTCGAACGGATATGTGGCCGCACCCATCATGTCGCGCGGCCGGGTCATCGGCATCCTGCACGCCGATCGTCCGAACGGCAGAAGTCGTGTCCGCGACTCCGACCTGGCGATCCTGAGCGCACTCGGCGAGTGCCTGTCGCTCGTGTTCGAGCGCGCCATCCTGGAAGAACGCCTGCGGCAGAGCTCGGCCCGGGTCGACGAGGTGTTCGGTGAGATCGCCGCCGAACTCTCCGACATCTCCGGTACACCGGCCCTCGACCGCCGCCCGGAGATCGATCCGGCATTCACCCGGGCTGCGGAGTCGTCGGCGAACCCGAACACCGGCTTCCTCACCCCTCGTGAACGGGGGGTGCTCATCCAGATGGCCACCGGGGCCACCAATGCCCAGATCGCGCATGCACTCGTGATCTCCGAGGAGACGGTCAAATCACATCTCAAGCAGATCTCGAAGAAGCTCGGCACGACGAGCCGCGCCGCAGCGGTCGCCCGGTTCGCGCAACTGGGCAGCCGGACCTCCCTGCAGACCCTGTGAACCCTCCAAACCCTGTGACCGTCGGTGGCACCTCGCGACTGATGATCCGGCTCGCAGGTGTCGACCGGCAGCTTCGGACACTGTTGGCACTGCCCTCACCACCGGAGACGCCCACGCCGGAGATCCTTCTCGAGGCTGCGTCATCGACCATCGAGGCCGCCATGACGGTGGAGCGGACAGCGGCCGACGACGCCGTACTCGGGCAGGTGACGACCCTGGTCGCGCAGTCCCTGGGAGTGCAACTGGACCTGCGCACGGCCCTCGCCGCGCGGCGAGACCCCACCGCGGCATCGCTGTCGGCATCACTCCGTCGGCTGGGTTCTCCGACCGACGGGCACGGCCTGGCCCACCAGGTCTGCACCGAGCTGGTCGGACATACCGACTTCGCCGTGGCCGCGTTCTCCTCGGTCTCGGGCAAGCGGCTGTCGGTGCTGGCGATCGCCGGCACCGACCGTACCGGCACCGCGCCGTTCGACACCGATCTCGACCCGCGCGGCGCCGAATCCGACTGTCTCGCCTCGGCGAACACCCGCCCGGCGGTCGCGACCCGCGACCGTATCAGCCCGAGGATGGCCGATGCCCTGGGCGCCGCCGAGGTCGTACTCGCCCCCGTCGTCGTCGAGCAGACGCCGGTGGCGATCCTGCATGTCGGACATCATGATCGGTCGCCGATCGACGACCTCGACCTGGGCTTCGTCGCGCTGTACCAGAGCGCGGTGTCGGCGATCGTCACCCGCCGGCGGTGGACGGACAAGGCGCAGCAGCACCAGGAGACCATCCGGCAGGCGGTGGCGCGCATGGTGGAGGATGCCGTACGGGTCACCCACACCGACTTCGAGATCGGTGGGGATGTCGTCTCACCTCCCCCCGAGCAGCCCCTTTCCCGTTTGCCGGTCAACGAGGCGCTCGAGCAGCTGCTCACCACCCGGGAGACGGAGGTGATGCGGCTGATCGCGGCCGGCGCATCCAATGCCGAGATCGCCGACCGGCTGTTCATCGGCGTCGAAACCGTGAAGTCGCACGTCAAGAAGATCCTGCGCAAGATCGGCGCGGTGAACAGATCCGAGGCGATCTCGCTCTACGTCGACCGGGGTTGACCGCACACACGGTGCGATCAACCCCGGATCATCGACGGTTCAGGCACCCACCACACAGGAACGGATGTCGGTGTCGGCATCCCCGAGTCGGGCCGCGTCGATCTCGACCCCGGAGGCGATGAACCGCTTGCCGGCCATGAAAAGCGCCGGGGCATTGGCCGTTTCCACAGCCACCACGCGATTGGCACGGTCGAGATGGAAGATCCCGAACTTCCCGGCGCCCGGTTCGCCCCGGACGACCGTGGTGACACCATGGTGCACGAGCCCCGCGATCTTGAGCTTGAGATCGAACTGATCCGACCAGAACCACGGGACCTCGGCACCCGGTCGATCGGACAGACACAGATGGGCTGCAACATGTTTCGCCTGTTCGAGTGCGCTGGGGATGCTCTCGAACCGCATCGTCTCACCGCCGACCGGACGGCGGGTCACATCACCGATGGCGAAGATGTCCGGGACGCCGGTCCGCCCGTCGTCGTCGACGATGATGCCGCCGTCGCAGGCGATGCCGCAGGCGATCGCCAGCTCGTCATTGGGTATCGCACCGACACCGATCAGGACGGCATCACACGAGATCTGTTGCCCGTCCGCAAGTTCCACCCCGGTGACGGTCTCACCGTCGACGACGACGCGGGTGACGTCGACCCCGGTGAGGACCTGTGTGCCGAGTTGTCGGTGGTGGGCGGTCAGCGCTTCGGAGAACTCCCGGCCGGCCACCCGGGCCAGCACCCGGTCCTCCCGTTCGAGGATCGTCACCGGGAGCCCGTGCTTACCGACCTCGGCGGCGACCTCGAGACCGATGTATCCCCCGCCGATGATGACCAGTCGGCCGCCGCGCTCGACCGCGGCCCGCAGTGCCCGCGCGTCGTCGAGGGTCCGCAGTGTCATCACACCGTGCGCATCCGCGCCGGGCAGCGCCAGTGCCCGCGGCCGCGAGCCCGTGGCGATGACCAAGGATCCATAACCGATACGTTCACCCGATTCGGTGATCACTTCCTTTCGGCCGGGAACGATCTCGGTGACGACGGTGGCCAGGCGCAGGTCGATCTTCATCTCGTCGTAGAAGTCATCGGCGCGCAGATCCTGCCGCACACCGCTGCTCATGAACTTCTTCGACAGGGGCGGCCGGTGGTAGGGCTGGTGGGATTCGTCACCCACCAGCACCACATCACCGGTGAAACCCTCTTGCCGCAGCAACGCAACGAGATTGGCCCCGGCATGGCCGGCGCCGATGATGACGATCGAGTCGGTGGTCAACGTGATTCTCCCTGTACTCAACGACTGTCGACGACGTGGATCTCGATCCGCGCGTCGGTGTCGGGGACGACGAGCTGACATGACAGCCGTGACCGGTCGCATGCGCCGTCGAGGAACTCCAGCAGTTCGGTTTCCTCGTCGGCCGGCTCGGTGAACAGATCGTTGCTCGCCGCATCGAGATGGACATGGCAGGTCGCGCAGGAACAGCTACCCCCGCATTCCGCGACGATTCCCGGCAGGTTGTTGCGGGTCGACCCGTCCATGATGGTCTGCCCCACCTGGACGTCGACGTCGGTCACGGTTCCGTCTGGGAGGTGGTAGGTCACGATCGGCATGGGTGCCTCCTCTGGTTTGTCGGGCTCGAGATCGATACGGATGTCATCGGAGGGTCAGATGCACCGGAAGATGACGCAGTCCACCGACGAAATTGGTCTGGATCATCTTCGGTTCGCCGGCGAGTTCGACCTTGGTCAGTCGCGGGAGCAACTCCTCCAGGAACACACGCATCTCCAGCTTCGCCAGGTGTTGTCCGATGCACATGTGCGGGCCGTACCCGAAGGCGATCTGCTTGTTCGGACGTCGGTCCAGCCGGAAGGTATCCGGATCGTCGAAGACCTCGGCGTCCCGGTTGCCCGACTGGAACAACAGCATCAGCCGGTCGCCCGCCTCGATCCGCTGACCGCGCACCTCCGTATCGGCCACCGCCATACGCGTGAACTGCTTGACCGGGGAGACGATTCGGAGAGCCTCGTTGATCAGGTTGGGGATCAGGGAGAGATCGTCCCGAACCGTCTCGAGGAGCTCCGGACGCAACGCGAACTGCTCGAACATGCCCGCGATGGTGCTCGCGGTGGTGTCGTGTCCGGCGGTGGCGATCGCGACGAACCACCCGTAGGCGAAGGTCTTCGGGAAGTACTCGCCGTCCTCCTGCCGCGCCACGGCGATCAGGGTGGCGAGATCCTCTTTCGGGTTCGCGCGACGGTCCTCGACCAGCGTGTCGAAGTAGGCATAGAAGTCGGCGATGGCCGCCGCCCACTGCTGGGCCGCGGCATCCGCGGACTGGTGCTCGACATCATAGCGTGCGGCATCCGGGTCCGCGGTGCCGAAAAGATCCTGGGTGAGGGCCATCATGCGCGGCTCGTCCTCTTCGGGGACCCCGAACAGGGTCATGATCACATGCAGCGGAAAGTACACCGCGAAGTCCTGCACAGCGTCGAGATCCCTTGGTCCGTCGGCCAATCGGGTCACCGCATCCTTGGCGATGACCCGGATCCGGTCTTCCCACTTCTTGAGGTTCGCCGGCCGGAACCAGTCGAACGCGACGTCCTTCACCATGCCGTGCTCCGGCGGGTCCAGGTACGGCAGCGCATCGAGAATCCGCAGCGACCCACCGGTCAGCTGCTTGGTGAACGCATCACCGGCCTGGTTCGCACACATCGGATTGTGTGCCCCCTTCTCCTCACCGCCACCGGCACTGAAGATCTGGGGCTGACGTTCGATCTCCATCAGGTCGGCATGTTTGGTGACCAGCCAGAGGTCGTCGTAGCCCTCGACGGTCACCTTGGCCAACGGTGCGTTCTCCCGCAGCCATCGATAGGCCTCGTACAACTCAGAATTGTCACTGTGGCCCTCCGGCAGCACGATCCGGCGGGCGATCTCGTCAGGGACCTGGGTGTGGGTCGGCGTCGCGAATGTGGTCATCGTCTTCCTTCGGTCGATGTCGGCAGGGTGATCCGACGGACTGCCTCGACGTTAGGTAGGTCACATCCGGTTGCGTCAGGTCCAGCGGCGAAGTTCCCCCCTTTATCCCCTCGCCACTCCCCCGATCGGGGTGGTCGGCTGCCGCTCCGGGGTGAACCTCCGACTCCACGCGTGGTCATCTCGCCCCAGCCGCACGGGTGCTGGTAAATTAGGTATGACCATATGCAGGAGAAAGCAGGTTGTTCATGCCCGAGTCGAGCGCAGTCGCACGACACCCGGTTCAGCTGCAGCCCATGCAGGTACCGAAGGCATCCGACGTCCTCGCCAATGATCTGCGCGAACGCATCCTCCGCGGAGAGTTCCCCTCGGGGACGGCGCTGCCGCCGGAGCGCGAATTGGTCACCCAGACCCGGATGAGTCGCACCACGGTCCGTGAGGCACTGCGCATCCTCGAGGTGCAAGGCCTGGTGACCATCAAGACCGGCCGCTCCGGTGGAGCGTTCGTCCAGCAGCCGGGCGGCGACTCCGTGGCGACGTCGGTCAACCTCCTGATCCGGGGCCAGCAGCTTCGTCTCATCGACCTCCTCGAGACCCGTGAGGCCATCGAGCCTGCGTGCGCAGGACTGGCAGCGAAGTACCGCCAGGACGAGGACATCGCCGCCCTGGAGACCGCCAACCAGACGATCAACGACCTCGACATCTCACTCGAGGCGTTCCTGCAGGCCAACGTCGACTGGCATATCGGCGTCGCCGTCGCCAGTCACAACGAACTGCTCACCGGCTTCATGACAGCGCTGTCGAACGCCATCTACAGCTCCACCGAGAACAAGGCGTTCGTCGACGACGAGGTCCGCAAGACGACGTACAAGGCCCACAAGACCATCACCGACGCCATCAAGGCCGGCGACTCGGCTGCCGCAACGCGACGGATGACCAAGCACGTGCACGGCTACGCAGAGGCGGTCGTCCAAGTGGAAGAACGCACGGAGATCGAGATCCGTAAGTAGGAACGGGACCTCCGAGGTGGTCACCACCCGACATCAACCGACAGAGGTTTCGACACGCCTCGTCGCTCCGCTCCTCGTCGGCTCAACCACCTTGCAACACTCGACGATTGAGCCGGAACAGATACAATACACTCCAACCCCCAACCGCTCGTTGCTGATTGAGCCGGGAGCGAGCGCGAAGCGAGGACCCGAGTCGGCCGTCTGAGGTTTCGACACGCCTCGTCGCTCCGCTCCTCAACGGCTCAACCACCTTGCAACACTCGACGATTGAGCCGGAACAGATACAATACACTCCAACCCCCAACCACTCGTTGCTGATTGAGCCGGGACCGAGCGCGAAGCGCGAGGACCCGAGTCGAAATCCCCGCAGCCCACGCCGGGTAGCGACCACCTCCGAGGTGGCCAGGTCAGCAACTCAGCCCACCGAGGTTTCGACACGCCTCGTCGCTCCGCTCCTCATCGGCTCAACCACCTTGCAACACTCGATGATTGAGCCGGGACCGAGCGCGAAGCGCGAGGACCCGAGTCGAAATCTCCGCAGCCCACGCCGGATAGCGACCACCTCCGAGGTGGCCAGGTCAGCAACTCAGCCCACCGAGGTTTCGACACGCCTCGTCGCTCCGCTCCTCAACGGCTCAACCACCAAAAACACACCACCTGTTGATGATTGAGCCGGGACCGAGCGCGAAGCGCGAGGACCCGAGTCGGCCGTCTGAGGTTTCGACACGCCTCGTCGCTCCGCTCCTCATCGGCTCAACCACCTTGCAACACTCGATGATTGAGCCGGGACCGAGCGAAGCGAGGACCCGAGTCGGCCGTCTGAGGTTTCGACACGCCTCGTCGCTCCGCTCCTCAACGGCTCAACCACCTTGCAACACTCGATGATTGAGCCGGGACCGAGCGCGAAGCGCGAGGACCCGAGTCGAAATCCCCGCAGCCCACGTCGGGTAGCGACCACCTCCGAAGTGGCCACATAAGCGAGCCCGGCCCACCGAGGTTTCGACACGCCTCGTCGCTGCGCTCCTCATCGGCTCAACCCCCAACAGCCCCTTGCTGTTCGATTCGGGATCGAGCTTGCCAGGGACGTTCAGATCTGTGCCGGCACCTTCAGATGGCGGCGGAGTCCGGCCAGGATCCGGGTGTTGATGGCGCGAGTCTGTTCATCGGTCAGACCCCAGGGCGGTGCGATGAGATCGAGGTGATCGAAACCGTCGGGAATGCGGGCCAGCGCATCGGGGAATTCTCCTGGGGTACAGGCGATGGCGATGGTATCGATCATGTCGTCGGTCACCGCGGCGATCACGCCGTCGGTATCACGGTCACGTGCGGCCTGACGGATGCGTTCTTGCTCGGCGCTCCACCCGTGGATGGCGAACAGCCGGTCATAAACCCGTGACGCCGCGTACTGGCCGATGGCGTAGGCGGCCTGGCGACGGGCGGTGTCGACGTCGTCGTCGATGGCGCACATGCGGATTCCCATGATGGTGATCTCCGACGGATCACGCCCCGACAGCGCGGCGCCGCGGGCCACCTCCTCGGCGACCGGCCCGCGGACGTACTCGGCGGTGAACATCGGATGTCCGACCAGCCCGTCGGCATGGTGTCCCGCAGTGCGCAACATCAGTGTGTTGACGCCGGCGATCCATACTGGGATCTCTGCCCGAACCGGCTCGGGGACATCGGATGTCGGCGAGAGATGCACGTGATAGAACCGGCCGTCGTGGTGGACCGGTCCCTCGTGCAGCCGCCACAGCTTCTTGAGTACGGTGAGCAGCTCGGCCATCCGCTCGGCCGGGGCCTCACCGCTCACCCCGTGCCAGGCCTCCATCATCTTGGGTGTCCCGTTACCGAGACCGAGAATGATCCGCCCGCCGGACAACTCGTCGAGGTCACGGGCCTCCGCCGCCCACATGAGCGGGCTGCGGCCCACCCCGTAGGCGATGTTGGTGCCGATCGAGATGGTCTCGGTCCCGGCGGCGAGCATGGCCATCGGTACGGTCGCCGAGCGACTGTAGAGCTCGCTCGTCCACACTGCCGCGCAACCGATCTCCTCGGCCTCGCGGGCGAGCTCCACCATGGTGGTGAACCTGTCGCGGCCGGTTCCGACGCCGAATGCGTTGACCCCGAATGTCGTCATGTCAGTGATCCTCTCGAATCCCGCTCACGCGCGTCGCGCGAATCGGTCGAACTCGGGAGTGCGCTTGGCCTTGAACGCCTCCCGGCCTTCCTTGGCCTCGTCGGTGGAGTAGAACAGCAGGTTGGTGTCGTGCGCGAGCTGCTGGATACCCGCCAGGCCGTCCTCGGCCGCGTGGAAGCTCGCCTTCATCAGACGCAGCGCCAGCGGCGACAGGGCCAGCATCTCGCGACACCATCCGACCGTCTCGGCCTCCAGATCAGCCAGCGGTACGACGGTGTTCACCAGACCCATCTCGAGTGCCTGCTCCGCGGTGTACTGGCGGCACAGGAACCAGATCTCCTTGGCCTTGCGCTGTCCCACCAGGTTCGCCAGCAGTCCGGCGCCGAAGCCCCCGTCGAAGGAACCGACCCGCGGCCCGACCTGTCCGAGCCGGGCGTTGTCGGCGGCGATGGTCAGATCGCACACGATCTGCAGGACATGCCCGCCGCCGATCGCATATCCGGCGACCATCGCCACCACCGGCTTCGGGAGACGCCGGATCTGCACCTGCAGATCGGTGACGTGGAAGCGGCCGACTGCCTGGGGATCGTCGGGATCCGTGAGGTAGCCGGTGTCGCCACGGACCCGCTGGTCACCGCCCGAGCAGAACGCCTTGTCCCCTTCTCCGGTCAGGATGATCACGCCGATGGACGGATCCTCGCGCGCCAGGGTCAGGGCGTCGGAGATCTCCATCAGGGTCTGCGGGCGAAAGGCGTTGTGCACCTCCGGCCGGCAGATGGTGATCTTGGCGATCCCGTCGTCGGTGCGGGAGTAGTCGACGTCGTCGTAGCGACGGACGGTCGACCACTCGACGGCGGTGTCGGACACTGTTCTCTCCTCGGATCGTGGCTCGATACCGCTGGACTCGGTACTGCTGGGCTCGATACCGCTAGGCCATCGTGAGGCCGCCGCTGACCGACAGCGTCTGGCCGGTGATGTATCCGGTCTCGTCGGAGGCGAAGAAGGCCACGGCGGCGGCGATGTCGGACGGATCGGCCAGACGCTTCATCGGCACCGCGCGGGTCATCCCGCCGAGCACCTTGTCGGCGTCCTGGCCGGAGTTGTTCGCGAACTTCCGCAGCGCGGGGGTGTCGGTGGGGCCGGGGCACACGGTGTTCACGGTGACACCCTTCGTGGCGACCTCGCGTGCGAGGGTCTTGGTGAATGCGATGATCCCGCCCTTGGCGCCGGAGTACACGGCCTCCAGGGACGATCCGACGCGGCCGGCGTCGGAGCCGATGTTGATGACGCGCCCGAAGCCGCGCTCGATCATCCCGGGCACCACGGTGTGGTTGACCCGGAGTGCACCCTTGAAGTTGATGTCGAGGATCTTGTCCCAGAACTCCTCGGTGGTGTCGAGGAACTTCATGAAGTCGTCCCACCCGGCATTGTTGACCGCGATCTCGACGGGTCCGAGTTCTGCGGTGATCTGCTCGACGGCGGCCTTGACCGATGCGGTGTCGGTGACGTCGATCGGCACGGCGATCGCCTGGCCGCCGGCGGCCACGATCTCCTTGGCAGTCTGTTGTGCGGCTTCGAGATTCAGGTCGGCGACGGCGACCCGGAACCCGGCCTCGCCGAGTTTACGGGAGATGCCCTCGCCGATTCCCTGTGCTCCGCCGGTGACCAGTGCTACTCGATTGCTCATGAGATGGTTCCTTTCGATGTTCTGCTGTTGCTCAGTGTGTTTCAGGATGCCCAGTGTGTTTCAGGATGCCCAGTGTGTTTCAGGATGCCCAGTGTGTTTCGGGATGTTCTGCGTGTTCAGGATGCTGCGCGCGCGGCACCGGCCAGTTCGTCACGGAATTCGGGTGCCGCGACGGCGATCAGACGCCGACGCCGCTCGGCCAGGGGCTGCCCGCGCAGGTGCGCGACCCCATGCTCGGTGACCACGCAGTCGACGTCGGCGCGCGCGGTGGTGACCACCCCCTCGTCGAGGGCGAATTTGATGGACGAGGCCCCGCGCATGGTGGAACGCAGGGCGATGATCGACCGCTTGCCGGTCAGCGCGGCAGCCCGCGCGAAGTCGACCTGGCCGCCCACGGCACCCAGGTAGGTGCCCCGGCTGACCTCGGCACCCACCTGTCCGGTGAGGTCCACCTCGATGGCGAAGTTGACGGCCACCAGTGAGCTCAGTTGCGAGAGCACCTGTGGCGCATGGGTATAGCTGGTCGGGCGGAAGACGACGGGGAGGTCGGCAACCCGGTTGTAGAGTTCGGCGGAACCGAGTGCGGTGCCCGCGACACACAACCCCACGTCGACCTGCTTGCGCCGGCCGGTGACCACACCCTTGTCGATGAGGTGCATGACGTCGTCGGTGATCATCCCGGCGTGGAAGCCGAGGTCGCGGTGTCCCGACAATGCGTCGAGCACGGCCGCGCCCATGGAACCGATACCCACCTGCAGGGTGTCGCCGTCGTCGACGAGTCCGGCGATGTGCCCGGCGATCGCACGATCGATGTCGGCCGGCGGACGGGTCGTCTCCTCCTGCAGCGGCCGATCGGTCTCGATGGTGGCGGCGAACCGTCGCAACGGTATCCGCGGCGAGCCGGGCAGCGCCGGCATCTGCCGATTGACCTCGGCGAACAGCAATGAGGTGTGCTCGATGGCATCGGCCATGTAGTCGACGCCGATCCCGAGCGAACACATGCCGTCCCGGTCGGGCGGCGACACCGCGAGCAGCCCGGCATCGCTGGGCAGCCGGTGCTCGGCGAACATCCTCGGCAACGCCGAGTAGTGGCACGGGACCACTTCGAGCTGATCGGTCTTGCCCAATGCGCGCAGGGCACCGAGACCGCCGTAGGACACCATGGTGTCGGACGGTGAGATCGACTGTGCGAGCTGGTCATTCCAACTCAGGCCGGTGAACAGACGTAGTGGACCGACGGCGGGTGCCTGGGCGAGGAGTTCGTCGACGAGCGGGCGGGGTTCGGCAGCCGCCTGACTCCACCACACCCCCATACCCGGCTTCAGCAGCCCACCGAAGTCCACCATCACTCGACCCGTTCGATCAGGGTGCCGGTACCGAGGCCTCCGCCGCAGCACATGGTGACGAATCCGAGGTGACTGTCACGCCGTTCCATCTCGGACAGGATGCTCGCGATCAGGCGTGAACCCGTCGCGCCGACCGCATGGCCGAGCGCGATGGCACCACCGTTGACGTTGACCTTGTCCTCGTCCGGCTTGAGCTCGCGCTGCCAGGCGAGCACCACCGAGCTGAACGCCTCGTTCACCTCGAACAGGTCGATGTCGTCGATGCCCAGTCGATTCCGTTCCAGGATCTTCTGGGTCGCGGGGATCGGACCGGTCAGCATGATGATCGGATCGACACCGACGGTCGTCTGGTCGGCGATCCGCGCCCGGATCCGCAGCCCGTACCGCTCGGCGGCCTCCCGGGTGCACAGCAGCACCGCGGCGGCGCTGTCGCAGATCGGGCTCGAGGTGCCTGCGGTGATCCGACCATTCTCCGGCCGGAACACCGGCTTGAGCTTGCCCAGCGTCTCGAGTGTTGTTCCGGGACGCACGGTCTGGTCGCCGAGGCGGATCTCGCCGTCGAGTTCCATCCGGACCATCTCGTCGGTGAACCGGCCGGCCTCGATGGCGGCGGTGGCCAGGGCATGCGACCGGACGGCGAACTCGTCCATCTCGGTGCGCGAGATGTCCCAGCGGTCGGCGATGAGCTCGGCGCTCTCGCCCTGGGTGACGAAGTCGTAGCGTTCACGCAGTTCCGCGGGCCACGGCTCGCCGTAGAGTTCGCTGATCTTGGCCGGCGAGTTCATCGGCACATGACCCATGTGCTCGACGCCGCCGGCGATCACGATGTCGTGCACACCCGAGGAGACCAGAGCCGCAGCGAAGTTCACCGAGGTCTGTGCCGACCCACAGCGGCGGTCCAGGGTGGTGGCCGGGACCTCGGCCGGGAATCCGGCCTGCAGCCAGGCGTTGCGGCCGATGTTGCGGGACTGCTCGCCGAACGGTGCCGTGCAGCCGATGACCAGGTCCTCGACGACGGCGGGGTCGATCCCGCTGCGCGCCACCAGATCCTGATAGCAGGCGGCCAGCATGGCATTGGGGTGGACGTCGCGGTACCACCCCTTCTCGAGATGCGACCGGCCGATCGGGGTGCGGACGGCCTCGGCGATGACGACCTCGCGGCCCGCCTGGGTGAACGGACCCGACACTCGTGACGCCATCTCAGATCACCGTCCCGCCGTCGACCGGCAGCACCTGGCCGGTGATGTAGCCCGCGGCCCCGGATGCGAGGAATACGAACGACGGGGCGATCTCGTCCGGATATGCCCAGCGTCCCAGTGGAATCCGAGCCAAGGTCTTCTCCGCGAGCTTCTCGTTGCTGCGGATGTTCTCGGTCATCGCGGTCGCGGCGAGCGGGGCGATCGCATTGACCGTCACCGACTGGCGGGCCAGCTCCCGCGCCAGCGACTTGGTGAATCCGACGATCGCGGCCTTGGCGGCGCCGTAGTTGGCCTGTCCGATGGTGCCGGTGAGGCCGGCCGCCGAGGTGACGTTGATGATGCGGCCGGTGCCGTCGTCGGGCAGGTGGTCGAGTACCGCATGGCTGCAGTGGTAGGTGCCCATCAGGTGGGTGTCGAGGACCGCGCGGAACGTCGCCTCGTCCATCTTGGGGAACATCGCGGGCTTGATCACGCCGGCATTGTTGACCAGGATGTGCACGGTGCCGTCGCCGAGCCTGGCGGCCGCCGCGGCCGCGTCCCGGGCGTTGTCGGCGTCGCACACGTCCAGCGCGAACGCCTCGGCCGCTCCGCCTTTCGCGATGATGCGCTCGGCGACCTCGGCTGCGGCGTCCTTGTTGATGTCGGTGACGAGCACACGGGCTCCGGCCGCGGCGAATGCCTCGGCGACCGCGGCACCGACGCCGCCGCCGGCACCGGTGACCATCGCGGTGAGGCCGGTGAGGCCGAAGACCGCGATGCCGTCGGGAAGGGATGTGTTGTCGGTCATCAGTAGCTCCTGGGTAGGCCGAGGACGTGCGAGCCGAGGTAGTTCAGGATCATCTCCTGACTGATCGGTGCGATACGGGTCAGTCGGGCCTCGCGGAAGTAGCGGGCCACGTTGTACTCCTCCGAGTAGCCCATGCCGCCGTGGGTCTGCAGGGCGCGGTCGGCGGCCTCGAAACCGGCGTCGGCGCACAGGTATTTGGCGGTGTTGGCCTCACGGCCACAGGGCTGCCCGTTGTCGTAGAGCCAGGTGGCCTTGCGCAGCATGAGTTCGGCGGCATCGAGGCGGGCGAGGGAATCGGCGAGCGGGAACTGGATTCCCTGGTTCTTGCCGATGGCCCGGCCGAAGACCTCGCGGTCGTTGCCGTAGCGCACCGCCGCCCGCATGGCGGCCCGGCCGATCCCGAGGGCCTCGGCCGCCACCAGGCACCGCTCCGGGTTGAGCCCGTCGAGGATGTAGGTGAAGCCCTTGCCCTCCTCGCCGACGCGGTCCTCCACCGGGATCTCGAGGCCGTCGATGAACAGCTCGTTGGAGGTGACCGCGTTACGACCCATCTTCTTGATCGGTCGGATGTCGACCTTGCTGCGGTCGAGGTCGGTGAGGAACAGCGTCATGCCGTCGGTCTTGCGCGGGGACTCGTCGAATTTCTGTGTGCGCGTGAGCAGCAGGATCTTCTCCGACTCCACGGCCTTGGAGATCCACACCTTGCGCCCGTTGACGATGTACTTGTCTCCCTCGCGCTTGGCGAAGGTGGTGATCTTGGTGGTGTCGAGGCCGGCGCCGGGCTCGGTGACACCGAAGCAGACGTGCAGGTCACCGTTGACGATCCGCGGGAGCGTGCGCTGCTTGAGTTCCTCGCTGCCGTGCACGATCACCGGGTGCATGCCGAAGATCGACAGGTGCATCGAGCTCGCGCCGTTCATCCCGGCACCCGATGCCGCGACCTGTTCGAGCAGGATGGAGGCCTCGGTGATGCCGTAGCCGTGGCCGCCGTACTCCTCCGGCGTGGTGATGCCGAGCCATCCGCCGGCGGCGAAGGCATCGTAGAACTCCCGCGGGAACTCGTGCTTTTCGTCCTTCTCCTGCCAGTACTGGTCGTCGAACTTGGCGGCCAGTTCGGCGACCGCATCACGGATCGTGATCTGGTCGTCTGTCAGTGCGAAATCCACGTCGGTTCTCCATCTCTCCGGTCAGGCAACTATATCAATGGACTGACCAAATAACGCAAGGGGTCAGCTGAGACTGTGTGTGGGGCCGAGCAAGGCGGCCGCGATGCGCTCGTTCCACGCCGAGGGGGTGCCGAACAGCGTGCGGTCGAGCTTGGCCCGCTTGTAGAACAGGTGCAGGTCGTGCTCCCACGTGTAGCCGATGGCCCCGTGCACGGTCAGCGCGGTGTCGGCGAGATCGGCGACCGACCTGGTCACCTGGGCCTTGGCGACCGCGGCGATCGTCGGGGCATCGGCGAGTGCGGCGTCCGCGGCGGCCGCGGCGTACAGCGCACTCGAGTACGACGCCTCCACCGTCACCAGCATCTGCGCGCAGGCGTGTTTGACCGCCTGGAATCCACCGATCAACTGCCCGAACTGTTTACGCTGCTTGCTGTAGCCGACGGCGAGATCCAGCATGCGTTCGGCGGCGCCGAGGGCATCGGCGGCGACCAGCACCGGCGCACGCAGTGCCGAGGCCGCCAGGGACTCCGCATCCACCGGGACCAGACCCGCGACGGGTGCGTCACGGAACTCGACGGTCGCCGTCGACCGGGAGCGGTCGAGCAGATCGTCGGCGGCGATCACCGCGTCGGCCGCGGCCACCTGCGCGAGTGCGGGTCCGTCCGGGCCGCGGACGGGGACGACGAACACCTCGGCCTCGGCGGCACCGAGCACATGGGGCACGGCGAGGCTCAGCGTGTCGCCGGCGGTCTCGGCGCGTATCGCACCGAGCTCCGTCACCGGCGGCCGATCCGCCCGGGTCGCGAGCACTGTGCGCCGCTGACCCTCGACCAGCGCCGTCAGGTCGGCATGGGTGAGCACCGGCGCCACGATCGCCGCGGCGAGCCACCCCGAGTCGGGTACCGCGGCCCTACCGAACTCTCGTGCGGCCAAGGCCAGTTCGAGGACGCCACCGCCCTGACCACCGGCCTGTTCGGGGTATCCCACCCCCCACCAGCCCTCGCCGATCAGCGCGTCGGTGAAGGGGCTCGTCGACGAGGCGTCCTGGAGTTCCCGCACCGTCTCGGTGGGGAACTTCGCCGTGATCCACTCCCGCAGCGAGGACGCGAACATCTCCTGTTCGTCGGACAGTTCCCAATGCATGGTTTCTCCTCAGCTCACGTTCGCGCCGTGCACGACATCTCGGATGGCGTCGACCGCCTCGGGGTTCTCCGCACTCGACAGATCACCGGGGTCGGAGCCGATGGCGGCCGCACGCACCGCGCGACGCAGGATCTTGGCCGAACGCGTCTTCGGGAGCGCATCGACCGCCCACACCTTCGCCGGTGCGAACGGCTTTCCGACACCGTCGGCAACCAGCCGCCGCAACTGCTCGGATACCCCGGTCGTGTCGACGCCGGGGCGGGGAACCCAGAAGGCCCAGACCGTCTCGCCCTTCTTCGGGTCGGGCACACCCACCGCGGCGGCCTCGGCCACCGCTGGATGGGTCGTGAGCACCGACTCCACCTCGGCCGGTGCGAGCCGTTTGCCCGCGACGTTCATGACGTCGTCCGAGCGGCCCAGGATGTACCACTGTCCGTCGTCGTCGACCAGGGCGTAGTCGCCGTGGCACCACAGGCCGGGGAAGGTCGACCAGTAGGACTCGAGGTACCGCTCACGGTCACCCCACACGCCCCGCGTCATCGCCGGCCAGGGCTGGTGGCAGACCAGCTCACCGATGCTGCCGCGCAACGACTTCCCCTCGTCGTCGACGACGTCGACATCCATGCCGAGTGATGGCCCGCCCAGCGAGCAGCTCGGGATCGGTTCCACCGGATAGGGGGCGAGGAACGATCCGCCCACCTCGGTACCGCCGGAGAAATTGATCACCGGGACGGCTCCGCCGAAGACGTCGCGCGCCAGCCAGTCATAGGAGTCCGGATCCCACGGCTCTCCCGTCGACCCGAGAACGTGGACCGAATCGAGATCGTATGCGGCGATCTCGTCGAGCGGTGTCGCCTTGAGCGCCCGGATCAGGGTCGGTGAGACACCGAGCATGGTGATCCGGTGTCGCTGCACCAGATCCCAGAGCCGACAGGCGTCGGGGACGTCGGGCGATCCCTCGTAGAGCACCAGCGTGGCCCCGTTGGCGTGCGTGCCGAAGGCCGCCAACGGCCCCATCACCCAGCCCATGTCGGTGATCCAGCAGAAGGTCTCCCCCGGCTTCACATCGAACGAGTACGCGACCTCGGTGGCCACCTTGACGGTGAACCCGGCATGGGTGTGCACCGCCCCCTTGGGTTTTCCCGTGGTGCCGGAGGTGTATCCGAGCATCAGCGTCTGCATCGCCGGGAACGGACGGAACGTGTAGGGGACGCGATCGTCGGAGATCAGTGTGTCCCAGCGCGTGACGGCCGCATCGAGACCGTCGAGATCTGTTGGGCTGCCGACATTGTCGATGGTGATGACCGAGGTCACCGACGGTGTCCGGCCGAGGGCCTTGGCGAGTTCGCCGATCATGTCGACGGTGCGGCCCCGGCGAACGGTGCCGTCGGCCACCACGACCGCCTTGACGTCGGCGTCCGCGAGCCGGGAAGCGATTGCCGGAGCGGCGAACCCGGAGAACAACGGGACGAGGACCGCACCGATCCCGGCCGCGGCATAACATGCGACCACGGCCTCCGGGATCATCGGCAGATAGATCCCGACGGCGTCTCCCTCGGTGATCCCCAGCTCGACCAGCCCCGCGGCCACGCGACCGACCTGATCGGCCAGTTCGCGGTAGGTGAGGGTGCGGACCGCACCGTCCTCGGCCTCATGGATGATCGCCTGACGGTCGGCACCGTCGTCGAGCCAACGCGTGATGCACGCCTCGACGGCGCTGAACGTCCCGCCGACGAACCACTCGGGGAACTCCACACCGGCGCTCGTGTCGAGGACCTGCTCGTACGGGGTCGCGAACGGGATACCCAGATCGGTGATCGCGGCATCCCAGTACCAGGCCACGTCCTCGGTCGATCGACGGCGCAGTTCGGCGATCGAGTCGATCCCATGCCTGCGGCCCAGGCGCAACACGTTGGCGTTCGCGAGGTGCTCGGCAGTCGGATTCCACACGTAGGTACTCATCGCATCACTCTCGGCCTCGGGGCATGCCGAGCACACGCTCGGCAGCAATGTTGCGTTGGATGTAGGTCGAACCGCCGGCGATGGCGGTACCGCGGGCCTGGTAGGCCAGACGCAGCCACCGTTGCTGGTCGGAGTGCCCGGCGTCGACGTCGTGCTCGCCCGTTTCCGACGGGTCGGCGAGGCCGAACTGTCCACCGAAGTCGGAGAGTTCGAGACCGAAGTCGGCGATGTCCTCGACGAGCGGGCAGAAGTAGAGCTTGCCGATCGAGGTGACCGGACCCGGCGGTTGTCCCGATGCGGCTCCGGTGATCACGCGCTGACCGATGAGGTAGTGGGTCAGTGCACGGCCGTAGAGATCGGCGATACGCTGCCGGATCGCCGGTTTGCCCGCGAGCGGCGCACCGTCGTCGTCGGTGGAGCGGCCGATCTGCTCGACCAGGTCGGCGACGGCGCGCGTGGTGTTGACGCGGCCGGTGGCGATACCCACCCGCTCGAAGGCGAGCGTGCCCATCGCGACCTTCCAGCCGCCGTCGACCTCGCCGACCAGCGCCGAATCGGGCACGACGACGTCGTCGAGGAAGACCTCGTTGAACTCGGCCTCGCCCAGCATGTGTTCGAGCGGCCGGACGGTGATGCCCGGTGTGTCCATCGGCAGCAGGAAGTAACTGATGCCCTTGTGCCGGTCGCCGCCACCGGTGCGGGCGAGCAGGATCGCGTTGTCGGCGATCTGGGCGCGTGAGGTCCAGATCTTCTGCCCCTGGATCGACCAGCCGCCGTCGACCTTGGTGGCCTTGGTCCGCAGGGACGCGAGGTCCGATCCCGACTCGGGCTCGGAGAACAGCTGACACCAGATCTCGTCGCCGGTGAGGATCGGCTGCAGATACCGCTGCTTCTGCTCGTCGTTGCCGAAAGCGACGATGGTCGGCCCGGCGAAGTCCTCGCCGATGATGTTCAGGCGGTCCGGCGCCCCGGCCCGGTCCATCTCCTCGTTGAAGATGGCCTTGGTCTTGGCATCGGCACCGGCCCCACCGAACTCCTGGGGCCAGGACAAGCCCGCGAACCCGGCGTCGAACAGCATCCGCTGCCACACCGACCAGAACTCGCGTTTGGCCTCGAGCCGCGCCGGTTCGGGCCACGGCAGCGTGGGCAGTGTGTCGGTCAGCCAGCCGCGGACCCGATCCCGGAACCGTGCCTCGTCAGGCGAATCGCTCAGATCCATTCGAACCTCCAGTTCATTAGGACCAACGTTACAATAGGTCTGACCATAAAATCCAGGAGGTTCTCATGCCGAATTCCACGGCGCAGATCGACTCCGGCAACACCGTGCTCGACGTCGTGTCGTTCGAGGTCGAGGCCGGAAAAGTGCGTGAGTTCGCGCGCGCCACACACGCCGCCGACCCCGTCCACACCGACGCCGACGCCGCACGCGCGGCCGGTCTGACGGCCGTCGCCGCCACCCCGACACATGTGGTGGTCGCCGGTCATCACCGCGACCAGAAACAGTTCGTCGAGACCTTGGGACTCGCGATCGAACGCGTGGTGGTGGGCTCGGTCGAATGGGACTACGCGCGCCCACTGCTCGCTGGTGATCGCCTGACCGGCGCCCGTCGGGTCGTCGACGACGCGACAAGAGTAGGAAAGCGCGGCGGCACCATGCGCCTGGTAACCCTGGAGACGGCCTGGGTCGACGCCGCCGGTGACGTCGCCGTCACCCAGCGCGAGGTTCTGATCGAGCGGGGCGCCTGATGACGCGCACGCCCATCGTCCTGACCACCGGACAAGAACTCGACTCGCGGGAGATCGGCCCGATCACCCAGACCGACATCGTCCGATTCGCCGGCGCCGGCGGAGACTTCAACCCCCTGCACCACGACGCCGGATACGCACGCCGGGCCGGGCTCCCCGATGTGATCGCCATGGGACAGATGCAGGCGGGAATGCTCGCCGCGTGGGTCACCGATCTGGTGCATGTGGAGAATCTCGTGACGTACTCGGTGCGTTTCGCCTCACCACTGACGATCGGGGACCACCTCGTGCTCACCGGCCGGGTCGACGACGTCGACCCCACCGACCACATCGCTGCGCTCACCCTCGAGGCAAAGGTCGGTGATCGCGTGGTGATCTCCGGAAGAGCCCGGGTACGGACGGCATCGGAGTCCGCGGCCTGAGTACCGGCCGTCGAAGCCCGGGAGCCGACGTCGGAGATGGTTACGGACATCGTCGCCTCACCGGGTTTCGACACGGGTCCTCGCCTATCGGCTCGGTCCCGGCTCAACCACCAATGGGCAGTTGACTATTGGTCGCGAACAACAACCATCTCACCAGATCTCGACACGGGTCCTCGCCTCACGGCTCGGTCACGGCTCAACCACCAACGGGCAGTTGACTATTGGTCGCGAACAACAACCATCTCACCAGATCTCGACACGGGTCCTCGCCTCACGGCTCGGTCCGGGCTCAACCACCAACGGGCAGTTGATGGTTGAGCCGACGAGGAGCGCAGCGACGAGACGAGTCGAAACCTCCGCCGGCCGAACTCACCCACGTCACCACCCCAGAAGTGAACACGAACACAATCACCCCACCAGGTTTCGACACGGGTCCTCGCCTCACGGCCCGGTCCCGGCTCAACCACCAACAGGCAGTTGATGGTTGAGCCGACGAAGAGCACAGCGACCAGACAAGTCGAAACCTCCGCCGGCCGAACTCACCAACGCCACCACCCCAGAAGTGAACACGAACACAATCACCCCACCAGGTTTCGACACGGGTCCTCGCCTCACGGCCCGGTCCCGGCTCAACCACCCAACCATGCAGTGCCGGTTGATAATTACCCTCACTCAGGGGATCAGGACGATCTTGCCGAACTCGCCGCCGGTTTCCAGCCGGCGATGTGCGACGGCGGCGTCGGCGAGCGGATAGGTCGCGGCAACCGGTGGCGGTGCGACGTCGCCGGCCGCGACCAGGTCCAGCAGCCCCCGGAAGTCCTGGGGGCCGCCCATGGTGGTGCCGAGCAGACTGAACTGTCCGAAGAAGTATTTGCGTACGTCGAGGGTGACGTGCTCGGCCACGTTGGCGCCGAGGACGACGAGCCGACCGCCCGGTCGCAGGGCCCGCAGCGAATGGTCCCACAGGCCGACCGGATCGAGGACGACGTCGAAACCCTCTCCGCCGGGCGAGAGTTCCTTCACCTCTTCGGGCCAGGTGTCCCGCGTGTGCAGCACGCCGCCGGCGGCACCCGCGGCGCGAGCACCCGCGAGTTTCTCCTCCGACGAACCCGTGACGTGGGTGTGCGCCCCGATCCCCTTTGCCAGCGACAGCGCCATCGTCGAGACGCCCCCGCCCGCCCCGATGATGAGGAGCGACTCACCCGCCCGGAGTCCGGCGCGGGTCACCAGGGCACGGAAGCCGGTCACCCCGACCAGAGGAAGTGCCGCGGCCTGCTCCCACGAGAACGACGCGGGTTTCGGCGCGAGGCATTCCTCGGGCACGGTCACATACTGGGCGTAGGTGCCCGGCGTGGAGTCGCCGAGAATCTGGAACCCCGCGCCGGGCGCGTCCGTCCGGTCCCCCCAGAAGAGGGACGGGAGGATGAGGACCTCCTCGCCGGTGTCGGTGCGAACCCCGGCGCCGTCGGCCCCCGGGGTGTGCGGCAGCGGTGAGGCGTACCGGCCCCGACGGACCAACACGTCGTGCCAGTTGAGCGCGGCGGCACGGATCTCGACGGTCACCCATCCGGGCCCGGGGTCTTCCAGGTCGACGTCGGTGGACACGAGCACCCCCGGATCGCCGAACTCCGACATCACGATCGCCTTCATGACTCGTACCGCTGGAGAACGACCGTGGCCAGCGCACACGGTTTACCCGACGAGTTCGCCGCGGCCACCCGCACGACCATCAGCGACCGCCCGCGATGGAGCACCTCCGAGCGGAACGTCGTGACGTCGCCCGCATCTCCCGGCCGTACATAGGAGATGTCGATGCTGGTGGTCCGCAGTTCGCCGTGCGCATCCACCGCGGACATCGCGGCCAGCTCCGACCCCACGATCAGCATTCCGCCGTGGATGTTCCTCATGCCGTTGGCGACGAACGGCGTCGGCGCCATCTCGACGATGCCGGCTCCGAGGTCCCGGACGCCCAACGCCTCACGGACTGTCACCGTCGACGACGGCGCTGCGATGGTGGTCGCCGTGCTCGTGGGCGGATGGTCGACCGCGACGAGATGTGATCGCTGGGTGATCAGGGCGATCGTGGCCCCGGTGGCATCGACCACCGATCCGCGGGTCGTCCCGCCCCGGTCGTCCCGCGCGACGAGTTCACCGGTGACCGACACCGCCCGACCGTCGACGTGCGGATCGGCCAGGAAGTCGACGCGAATGCCGAGACTGACCGGCCATTTACCCTGCGGCGCACCGGATGCGATGACATACCCGGTGACATCGTCCAGCGGGACGCCGAACGCTCCCCGGCACATGCCGGCCACCGGATCGGTCAGCCACGGCCCGACGGCCATCGACAGCTCCGCCGACGTCGCCGACAAGTGCACCGGATCGACCCGCAGGAGGGCCTCCGCGCCGGAGACCACGAACTCCGTCGATGTCGTGGTCGTCATGTGTTCAGCGTGCTCCTGCTGCTGTGGGCTGGTGCAGTTCGTCGGCGATCTGCTTGCGCAACACGTGCTTCTGGATCTTGCCGGTCGCCGTCATCGGCAACGAATCGATCGGGATGACGCGCTCGGGTGTCTTCTGGATCGCGACACCGCGATCGGTGAGGAATGCCCGCAGCTCGTCGACAGTGGGAGCGGTGTGACCTTCCTTGGCGACGACGTAGCAGCACACCTTCTCGCCCAGTTTCTCGTCGGGCATGCCGACGACGGCCAGCGCCAGCAGGTCGGGATGCCCGGCGAGCTTGTCCTCGACCTCACGCACGCTGATGTTCATCCCGCCGCGGATCACGATGTCCTTGGTGCGGCCGGTGACCCGGACGAATCCGTCGACATCCATCACGCCGAGGTCGCCGGAGCGGGAGAACCCCTCGGGGGTGAACAGTTCGGCGGTGTCCTGGGGCCGGTTCAGATACTCGATCATGTGCGACGGACCGCGATAGGCGATGTCGCCCTCGGTACCTCGCGGGACCTCATAGCCGTCGGGACCGACCACCTTGACCTCGGCGCCGGGCAGCGCGGAGCCGTCCGAGGTGATCGCGCGGGCCGGGTCGTCGGTGATGGTGCAGGTGGTGGTCGACAGGTTCTCGCTACGGCCGTACAGCGAGAGGATGCGCGCCTGCGGCAGTTTCGCGGTGGCGTTCTCGACCACCGCGGCCGGGATGGGCGAGCCTGCGCAGGTCCACATCCGCAGCGTCGACAGATCCGCGGTCGGATCCTCGTCGGCCGCGGCGATCAGCGTCTGCAGGAAGGTGGTCGCCGTGACGGCCGAGGTGCAGCCGAACCGCGCGATGTCGGCGAGCCCGGCCTGAGGTGTCCATTCGGCCATCACGTGGGTTGCCGCACCGGCCATCAGGGGGATCAGCACACTGGTCACCAGGCCGGTCGTGTGCGTGATGGGTGACGGGCCGAACTGCACGTCGTCCTCGGTGTGACCGAAGGCGACGGCCAGCATGCGGGCCCCGGAGGCGTAGGTGTTGAACGTGTGCACGCATCCCTTCGGCCGCGAGGTGGTCCCGGAGGTGTAGACGATGACGAACGGATCGTCGGGATGAACCCGGATGTCGACTTCGGCGTCGACGGCTGCCGGGTCGACGCCGGTGATGATGAGGTCCTCGAGGACCCGGATGTCACGTTCGGCCAGGTCCGGCCCCGCCGACTCCGGTGCCCGGACCGCCACGATCGTCCGGAGCGTCGGCGAGTCCTTGCGGATCTCCTCGAACATGCCCACGTAGTCGAATCCCTTGAACTCGAACGGAGCTATCGCCACCGACACCTCGGCATCGGCGACCACATGCGCGACCTCGTCCTTGCGGTAGATCGGCATGATCGGGACCATCACGGCACCGATCCGCGCGAGCGATGCCGCGACGACGATGAACGCCGCCCAGTTGGGCAGCTGAACCGCCACCCGGGCACCCGCCCGGACCCCATCGCGGTGCAGGCCGACGGCCAGCTGCTGCGACGAGGCGTACAACTCGGCGAAGGTCAGGGCGTGGACCCCGTCGGTGACGAAGACCTTGTCCGGCTTCGACTCGGCCCGCGAACGCAGCAGTTCGGTGAAGTTCTCGTCGGCCCATTGGCCGGCGGTGTAGTACCCGTCGATCTGTTCCCGGGTGTAGCGACCCAGGTTCCGTCCACCGCTCATGATGTGGCCTCCATCTCATCGTCTCGCATACGTCCAAAGGTTAAAAAGGTCTGACCGAAAAATCAATAGTGTCCGGTTGTCCGATTCGGGCCCGGCGCGAAGATCACCCCTCCGGGGGATTTCGATCCCCCGTAGGGGGCATCTTCATTGGTCAGACCGAAAGTTTGATTGCGCCGAGGGGCGCATCTGACGATCCTGGAGTGACACCGTTCACAGTCATCGGGGAGCGGTCCCGCGGACCCGCGGCTCTCCCGGAGCCCGAGCGGCCCGATCCGAGGCCGTCGGAGAAGCCACGACTCCCCATGATCACGACCCCGCGCACAACACCCGGAATCGAGACAGGAGCCCCATGACCACCATCGACTATCCCGAGCTGTACCTCGGCGGAGCGTGGCAACAGCCCACCACCGCCGACCGCATCGAGGTGCGTTCGCCATCGACCGAGGAGACCATCGGTTCGGTCCCGGCCGGCGCCCCCGGGGACATCGACAACGCCGTCGCCGCAGCCCGCAACGCCTTCGACGACCCGACCGGCTGGGCGTCCTGGCATCCCAAGCAGCGCGCCGAGGTCCTCGAACGATTCGCCACCGAACTCGAGTCCCGGGCGGGTGAGACCGCCCGTCGTGTGACCATCCAGAACGGGATGCCGATCTGGCTCGCCGAGCAGTTCGAGGGCGGTTTCCCGTCGGTCCTGGTGCGCTATTTCAGCGACATGATGGTGAACTCGGCCGACGTCGACTCCCGTCCCGGGATGCTGGGCGGGACGGCACTCGTCTCGCGCAAGCCCATCGGTGTGGTCGGCGCCATCGTGCCCTGGAACGTGCCCCAGGCGATCACCTTCCTCAAGCTCGCGCCCGCGCTCGCCGCAGGCTGCACCGTGGTGCTCAAGCCCGCCGAGGAGACCGTCCTCGACGCCTTCCTGATGGCCGAGGCCGCACTCGCCGCCGGCCTGCCCGACGGCGTGCTGAACGTCGTGCCCGGTGGGCGCGAACTCGGCGCCTACCTGGTCGAGCATCCCGGCATCGACAAGGTGTCGTTCACCGGTTCCACCGCGGCCGGGCGCGCCATCGCCGAGACCTGCGGCCGACTGCTGCGGCCGGTCACCCTCGAACTCGGCGGCAAGTCGGCTGCCATCCTGCTCGACGACGTCGACCTGGGCGCCTCGATGGAATCCCTTTTCGCCGCAACGCTGTTGAACAACGGCCAGATCTGCTGGCTCAACACCCGCGTACTCGCACCCCGGTCTCGCTACGGCGAGGTCGTCGATGCGATCACCGCCCTGGCATCGTCGCTGGAGATCGGCGACCCGCTCGATCCGGCCACCAAGATCGGCCCGCTGGTCTCGTCCCGTCAGCGGGACCGCGTCGAGGGGTACATCGCCAAGGGCAGGGCCGAGGGCGCTCGGCTGACCACCGGCGGCGGCCGTCCGGCACTCGATTCCGGATGGTTCGTCGAACCGACCGTCTTCGCCGATCTGGACAACACCGCGACCATCTCGCGTGAGGAGATCTTCGGCCCGGTCCTCTCGGTGATCCCGTTCGAGGACGACGAACAGGCCCTGGCGATCGCCAACGACAGCGACTACGGCCTCGGCGGCACCGTCTGGTCGTCCGACATCGAGCGCGCGTCGGCGATGGCGAGCCGGGTGCGTTCGGGCACCGTCGGGGTGAACCACTACTCCAACGACCCGGTCGCACCGTTCGGCGGGATCAAGAACAGCGGGATGGGCCGCGAGCTGGGACCCGAGGGACTGCACGCGTTCCAGCAACTGCACACCGTCTACCTCCCGCCGGCGGGCTGATCGGAGGGTCGTCGGACACCGTGTACACTGTGTGCCACCTCACAGCCCGCCCCGAAGGAGGGGACTCCATGCGGAATCCGGAGCCACCGGATTCGCAAGCACGTGCGCTGACCGCGTTCTTGCGGAATCTCCGTGGCGCCGACCTGGACAGCTTCGCCTCGACCACCGTGGCATCGGCATGCACCGATCTCGGGTTCTGCAAGGCGATGTTCTCGTGGGTGGACGGTCCCGCGTGGCGTCCGGCGTCGGTGTTCATCTCCCCCACCCTGGACACGGTGTTCGACGACCTGATCGATGCGGTCGACGGGTCGGCGGTACCACTTCTCCGGGCGCCTCGCGAAGCCGACCTGGTACGGCACCGCCGACCGTTCATCCTCGGCAAGAAGGACTATCGGCACTCCTATCGGCCACTCATCGACCTCTCCGATCCCGCCGCGTATGCCGCCGCACCCATCGTGGCGTTCGGACGGACGATCGCGATCCTGCACGTCGATCACCATGCCGACGCCGTTGGTCCCGAGGATCTGACCCTGCTGGCCCGCAGTGCACACCTGTGCGGCCTGAGCTACTCGACATTGGAGCGCCGGGCACGGGTGGACAAGCAGCGGATCGCGGTCCGCGCAGCATTGGCGGCGATGTCGGGGCCGCTGCCCGACCACCCGGACCAGATCGATCCCGGCTCCCTGTCCGGACATGATCCCCTGTTCGACAAGTCCCGTACACCGTCGACGCCGGTGGGGTCGGCGGGGAACATCGGGTCACTCACCGACCGCGAGCACGAGGTGCTCCGCCTGCTGGCGACCGGCGCATCGAATCGCTCCATCGCCGAGCACCTGTACATCTCCGACGGGACCGTGAAGTCGCATGTGCGTCGAATCTTCCGAAAGGCCGGTGTCCAGACGCGAGCACAGGCCGCAGCGCTGTACCGGTCTCTGCAATCCCAGTCGTCGGCATCCCAGTCGTCGGCATCGTGAGTGCCGCACTCCCCCTGCTCCACCGATCCCCGCCCGGGGTCCGTGAGTGGTGGCGACGTTCGTGAGCGGTAACGGCGGCTCCGTCCGCCTGGACATGGCCATCGCCGCGATCACGCAGGCGCGCAACGAGACCGAGATCGCCGGCCTGCTGGTCGAGTACGGCGCCACGCTGAGCGGGGCGAACACCGCCGAGGTCGTCCAGGTCGGCGACGAGGGCGCCCGATGCCTGGCGCATCCGCTCCCCTGCCCTGACCTCCACAGCCGCCTCGGCGCCGACGACTGGTCACGCCTGGCGGGCGGCGCGATGGCAGGCCCGACGGCTGTCGCTTCGACTGCCGCAGCCGCGTCGGGGAGCGCCCGGGACGTCCTGTGTGTCCCCGTCCCGACGCTCTCGGGTGCACCGCTGCTCACCGACGGACCCGTTCTCGTCGGTGTGTCTGCCTTCCCCGGAGCAGTGCCGCGCTCGGCACTTCTGTTGGCAGGCACTCTTTCCCGGGAGGGAGTCGACGAGGCGACCCTGCTGGCGGAGGTCGCTGCCGCCGCCGTCGACGATCTCGCCGCCCGGCGCTCACTGCGCCTTCACTCCGAGAACCTCCATGCACTCGGAGCGGAGTTGATGACGTTGGCCGACACGGGCATCGACGACGATCGTGGCTCCCTCGCCCGACTCGAGCACGACGACGCGACGACCACCGCCGATCTCACCGACCGCGAACGGGAGATCCTGGAGGTGGTCGTCTCCGGGGCATCCAACTCCCAGATCGCCGAGCGCTTCACGATCTCCATCGAGACCGTGAAGTCGCATGTCAAACGGATCCTCCGGAAACTCAATGCCGCCAACAGATCCGAGCTGATCGCCAGATACGGCGGGCTCGGATCGACGGTCACAGACCCGAATCCACCACCTCCACGTGGACCTCGTCCTGATCGGAGATGATCAGCTGACATGCCAACCGTGAATTCGGTTGCGCGCCATCGAGGAACTCGACGAGTTCCAGCTCTTCATCGGTGGGCTGGTCGAACACTCCGTGCGCACTCGTCGGCAGGTACACATGACAGGTCGCGCACGAACAACTGCCACCGCACTCGGCGACGATGCCAGGAAGATTGTTGCGAACGGATCCGTCCATCACGCTCTGACCCGCGGGGACCTCGACGGTTCGCGCCTCGCCGTCGGGAAGATGATAGGTGACCTTGGCCATGGGAACTCCTGGTGTTGAAGGGGGATCGCGGACCGGCGACCACCCGGCGGTACTGATGAGAAGGACTGGGATCGGTTGCGTGACATCGATTCTGAGGAGCACCGATCGTGGAGTTCATCACCAGGGCGGGGGACCGGCATCCCCCATCGGGGTGAACTGCCCTCCGACCGCCGTCACCGTTGTGCGTCAACGGCACCGATATCCCTCCGGAGGTCACCATGTCCCCCACTCCAGGGTGACGAGTGTCACTCCCTCGTCACAGAGACTGGTCCTGTCACAGCCATTCGACGCAGGAGTTCCCATGACCTCAACGATCCGGCCGGAGTCGCCCACCACCGTCCCCGACGACGTCGCCGCACAGATCGTCCTCCCGGAGGGCCATCGTGACGACGACCGCCTCTTCGAGGCCTACCGCTGGTTGCGCGACAACCAGCCGCTCGGACTGGCATCCGTCGACGGGTACGACCCGGTCTACCTCGTGAGCAAGCATGCCGACATCATGGAGATCGAACGTCAGCCCGACATCTTCACCAGTGCCGGTGGTGAGCACAAGGGCGCCTTCAACCCCATCCTCGCCAACCGCGCCGGTGACGAGTTCACCAAGTCGATCAACAACGGCAGCCTTCGCATCCTGGAGACACTCACCTATCTCGACCCTCCGGAACACACCGTCGTCAAGGACATTGCCGCCGAGTGGTTCCGACCCAACAACCTCAAGCAGTGGGAGGACGCCATCCGGGTGCTCGCCCGCGAGTCGGTGGACCGACTTCTCGCCACCGACGGCGAGATCGACTTCGTCAAGGACTTCGCCCTGCAGTATCCGCTGCACGTGATCATGAGCCTGTTCGGCGTCCCGGAGTCCGATGAGCCGCGCATGATGACCCTCACCCAGGAGTTCTTCGGGACCGCCGACCCCGACGCGGCACGCGATGACGTGGAACCGTTGACACCGGATGCCGCCGCCCAGCAGTGGGTGGCCACCATCAACGACTTCTACGCCTACTTCGACGAACTGCTGATGGACCGGCGGGCCAACCCGACCGGCGACCTGGCGTCGATCATCGCGACCGCGACCACCGCCGACGGGGACTACTTCCCGAAGGAGGTGGCGTACGGATACTTCATCGCGATCGCCACGGCAGGTCACGACACCACCTCGTCGACGCTGGCCGGCGGGGTGCGTGCGATTGCGCAGAATCCGGGACTTCTCCAGCGGCTCCAGGGAGATCTGTCACTGGTCCCCAACCTGGTCAACGAGTCGCTGCGGTGGGCGTCGCCAGTCAAGCACTTCATGCGAACGGCCTTGCAGCCCTATACCCTTCGCGGTGTCGACCTGCACCCCGGCGACCGCTTCATGTTGCTCTACCAGAGTGGCAACCGCGACACCGACGTGTTCGACGACCCGGACGTGTTCAACATCGATCGCCGCCCCAACAAACACATCGCGTTCGGGTACGGGCCACACATGTGCATCGGCCAACATCTGGCCAAGCTCGAACTCAAGATCATGTTCGAGACCCTGCTGCCGCATCTCGAGGCAGTCGAGCTCAGCGGCGACGCACGGTTCATCCAGACCAACTTCGTCGGCGGCCTGAAGAACATGCCGGTCCGGCTCACCCTGAGGCAGCGGTGACCGCGTCCGAGGGCCCCATCGTGATCGTCGGCGCCGGGCACGGTGGCGCCGGGATCGCGGCACTGCTGCGACAATCCGGCTTCACCGGTCCGGTGACCCTCCTCGGGACCGAAGAGCATCACCCCTACCACCGGCCGCCACTGTCGAAGAAGTTCGACGACGCCGCCGTCCGACACCTCCTCCGTCCTCCGCAGTTCTATGCCGACAACGCGATCGACCTGCGGCTCGGGGTCACCGTGCGCGATATCAGGCGGGACGAGCAGGTCGTGGTGACCGAGACCGGCACCGAGATCCCCTACGCCACGTTGGTGCTGGCCACCGGGTCTCGACCCCGGGTTCTGCCGGTCGACGGCTCGTCGCGGTCCGACGTGCACACCCTGCGCACCATCGACGATGCGCACGCACTGCATCGATCGCTGTCCCGCGGTGGCGATCTGGCGATCATCGGCGGTGGCTATGTCGGTATGGAGGTCGCCGCGGTCGCCCGCAATCGAGGTATCGCCGTCACGGTGATCGAGCGCGAGGACCGAATCCTCGCTCGCGTCGCCGGGCCCGAGTTGTCGTCGCTGCTCACCGGACACCATCGGCGCCACGGCGTACGCATCGTGACCGGGCGATCGGTCGCGGATGTTCGCGGGGTGGGAACCGAGGTCACCGGTGTGACCCTCGACGACGGCACCGTCATCGACTGTGGCACAGTGCTCGTCGGAGTCGGTGCCGTCGCCTCCGACCACCTGGCGGCAGCCGCCGGACTGGCGTGCGATGGAGGCGTCCTCACCGACGACGACGGCCGCACCAGCGATCCGCGTATCTTCGCGATCGGCGACGTCGCCCGTCGACCGGTCGCCGGGTATGACGGTCTGCGACGCCTCGAATCGATTCCGGCCGCCACCGAACACGCCAAGCAGGCGGTGGCGACGATCCTCGGACTCGAACGCTCTCACCCCGACGTGCCGTGGTTCTGGTCGGATCAGTTCGATCTCAAACTGAAGATCGCCGGCCTCGTCATGCCCGACGACCAGGTCGTCACCCGCCGGTCGCCGACCGGAACGGCGGTGTCGTTCTTCCACCTCCGACCCGACGGCACCGTCGGCGCGGTCGAGGCGGTCGACGCACCGGCCGACTTCATGGCGGGCAAGAAGCTGATCGAGGCGAAGTCCCCGATCGACCCGGCGACCGTTGCCGATCCATCGGTGCCGCTGAAGCGACTCATCACCCGCAGCGCGGCCCACGCGTGAACCGGCCGACCCCCTCACCGCGATCCGACCGACCGCATTCCACCTGATATCGAACCCACGAGGAGTCAACGATGAAATCCACTGCAGCCCTGCTGACCGGCGTCGGCAGCGACTTCGAGATCGCCGAGATCGACATCGACGGTCCGCGCCCCGGTGAGGTACTGGTGAAGCTCGCCGCCGCCGGACTGTGCCACACCGACCTCGCCGCACGTGATGGCGTGTTGCCCATCGAATACCCCGGGGTCGTCGGCCACGAGGGCGCGGGCACCGTCATCGCGGTCGGCGAGGGCGTCACCAAGGTCTGCGTCGGCGACCGGGTCAGCCTGACGTTCAACAGCTGCGGTCACTGCCAGACATGCACCACCGGTCGCCAATCCTATTGTGAGAACTTCACTCCGCAGAACTATGGCGGGGTCCGCGCCGACGGCAGCAAGCCGCTCAGCCGGGACGGCCGACCGGTGGGTGGGATGTTCTTCGGTCAGTCCTCGTTCGCCACCGTCGCGCTGGCGAACGAACGCAACACGGTGAAGATCGACGCCGACATACCGTTCGAGATGCTGGCCCCGCTGGGTTGCGGTATCCAGACCGGCGTGGGCGCGGTGACCCGATCCCTGAAGGCACAGAAGGGATCCACTATCGCGATCGCCGGTGGCGGTTCGGTGGGGCTGGCGGCGGTGATGGGCGCGGTGCTCGCGGAATGTGCGACCATCATCGTCGTCGAACCCAACGAGCAGCGTCGCGAACTGGCGCGCGAGCTCGGCGCCACCCATGCCCTCGATCCCGCGGCAGGTGACGTCACCGAACAGATCCGGGCGATCATCGCACGCGGCGTCGACCACGTCATCGACACCACCGGAATCCCAGCGGTGGTCATGGCCCTCGTCGGCGCCACCGCGGTTCGCGGTTCGGTCGGCCTGATCGGGGTGCCCGCAGATGCCACCGCGGCCATCCAGCTCAACATCATCGCCGTGCTCACCCTCGGTCTCACCGTCACAGGGATCATCGAGGGGGATTCCACGCCGGACGAGTTCATCCCCGAGCTGGTCGAGCACCATCTCGCCGGCCGCCTGCCCCTGGAGAAGCTCGTCACGACCTTCCCCTTCTCCGAGATCAATTCGGCGGTGAAGATCCAGCACGACGGTGGCGTGGTGAAGCCGGTGCTGATGTTCGACTGACCCGCGTCCGCCCCGCGCAGCCCACAGAGGTTTCGACACGGGTCCTCGCGATGCTCGGTCCCGGCTCAACCATCGAACAGTTCAGCGGCCGTTGGTGGTTGAACCGACAACCACCAAAAGGTGCCGCAGCAGTTGCTGGTTGAGCCGACAACCACCAAAAGGTGCCGCAGCAGTTGGTGGTTGAGCCGACGAGGAGCGAAGCGACGAGACGTGTCGAAAACTCCGCCGGCCAACCCCGGAACGCCACCACATTCGAGGTCGTCACCACACCCCACACGGCCCACAGAGGTTTCGACACGGGTCCTCGCGATGCTCGGTCCCGGCTCAACCATCGAATAGTTCAGCGGCCGTTGGTGGTTGAGCCGACAAGCATCGAACGGTGCCGCAGCAGTTGGTGGTTGAGCCGACGAGGAGCGAAGCGACGAGACGTGTCGAAACCTCCGCCGGCCGACCAGCCTAACGCCACCACATTCGAGGTGGTCACCACCCCACACGGCCCACAGAGGTTTCGACACGGGTCCTCGCGATGCTCGGTCCCGGATCAACCATCGAAAGGGGTGGCGGCAGTGAATGGTTGAGCCGAAACCTCCGCCGGGCGACCCATCTACAGGGCCAGCAGCAGTTGATGATTGAGTCTCGAGCCGATCCGCCGACGGCAGTGCTCGTCGAGGGCGGCCGACTGTGCGACGTCGAGGCGGACCAGGCCCGCCCGTAGTGCCGAACGCACCCGGGTGTAGAACGCCGACGGCGGCATCCCGAAGGTCAGGAAGATCTCCTCCTCCGGGGTGTCGAACGGCGCCCATGCCAGGGCGAACCGCACCATCTCGGCGGAAGCGGCTGAGGTCTGCGAGGTCGGCATCTCGCCCTCCTTTCGTCGTGTGTATGGTATGACCAAATATGTGGGACGGTCAAGCACGCGACCCTATCCGCGGCGGACGTGGCTCATTCTCTTGTTTGGTCGTACCATTCGATCATTACGCCAATCGGCGGGACTCTCGCCACGACGTCAGGATGCGCATGATCTCCTTCGAGTTCACCGAGGAACAACAGCAGTTCGCCAAGGTGCTGCGTGACTTCAGCACCAAAGAGCTTCTCCCCCACTACACCCAACGTGCCGCGAGCACCGATTTCCCGTACGAGGCGTTCGCGCGACTGGGGGAGCTGGGGGTGCTCGGCATCGGGCTTCCCGAGCGGTTCGGGGGCACCGGCACCGAGGATCCACTGCTGCTCGGCCTGGCCACCGAGGTCCTGGCCGAGGGTGACATCAATCTGGCGTCGGCGCCCATCCAGGTCGGGCTGGTGGGCTCCCAGCTCGTCCACTCGAGTGACGAAGTCCAGGAACGGTATCTGCCCGCACTGATCGAGGGCCGGGAGACCCTGGCCATCGCGCTGACCGAGCCCGGCTCCGGCTCGGATGCCGGCGCCCTGAGGACCACCGCCACCCCGGTCGACGGGGGCTGGCGGCTCTCCGGCGAGAAGACCGCCATCAGCTGGGCCATGAACGCCTCGGCCACGCTCGTCTATGCCCGGACCCCGGGCACCAGCCGCTCGAAGGGCGTGAGCTGCTTCGTCGTCCCGATGGACGCCGAGGGCGTGACCCGCCATCACATGCTGGGGATGGGATGCCTGCCGATCGGCTGGGGGTCGATCCACCTCGACGACGTCTTCATCCCCACCAGCCACCTCGTCGGCGAGGAGGGCCGTGGATTCGCAGCGGTGATGAACCACTTCGACTTCAGCCGCGCCGCAATCGGTTTGATGTGTCTGGGTGCGGCCCGGCAGAGTCTGGACGAGGCGGTGACCTACTCCGAGCAGCGCGAGACCTTCGGTCAGCCGATCTCGACCTACCAGGGCGTCTCGTTCGGTATCGCCGAGCAGGCCACCCTGGTCGAGGCCGCACGCCTGCTCTGCTACAAGGCCCTGTGGTCGCGTGAGGCCGGCCTCCCCCACACGGCGCTGGCGTCGATGAGCAAGTGGTGGCCGCCGCAGGTCGCTCGGCAGGCCATCGAGGTGGCCATGCGAATCCACGGAAACCTCGGCTACGCAGCCGAATTCCCGCATCAGGCCCGCTACCGTGACGTGATGGCGTACCTGGTGGCGGCCGACGGCAGCGCCGAGATCCAGAAGCGCATCATCTCCGGCGACATCTACAAGCGCGGTTCCACCGCATTCTGATCCACTTCGAAATCGACGAGACCGCCGGTGTGACAATCTCTGTCACACCGGCGGTCTCGTCAGAAGGGGGGATTCGACAGGCGAACACCTGCCGTGCCGACTCAGCGGTCGGCGAGTGCCAGGACCCGCTGCGCCTGCTTCAGATGCGGCAGGTCGAGCATCTTGCCGTCCAGCGCAACCGTCCCCACGTCGCCGGCGAAGGCCTCCACCACGCGGCCGGCGAAGGCCACCTCGTCGGCGGAGGGGGTGAAGGCGGCGTTGATCGTATCCACCTGCGCCGGATGGATCGCTATCCGGCCGCTGAATCCCTCGGCGCGGGCACGACGCGACGACTCCGCGAGTCCGGCGTCGTCACGGATGTCGACATACAGCGTCTCGACCGCCTCGACGCCTGCGGCATGTGCGCCCATCAGCATCAGTGACCGCACGAGCTGATAGGTGGTGGCCCACCGACCGTCGGGCCCCAGGTTGGTCGATGCCCCGAGGGCAGCACTCAGATCCTCGGCACCCCAGGTCAATCCATAGAGGCGTGCGATGCCGGCCGAGGCGAAGTCGCCCAGGCGGAACGGCGCGAGCGGGGTCTCGGTGGCGACCGGGAGCACCCGGATCGTGCCGGGCGCGATGCCGTTGGCCACCTCGAGCGCCTCGAGGTAGTGGTCGACCCGCGCGACGTCGGCGGGACCGGTGATCTTGGGAATCATCACGCCTGCGGGCACCGCGGGTGTGATCGCGGCGAGATCGGGCAGCGCATGCTCGGCGTCGAGCGGGTTGATCCGGACCCACAACTGGGGACCGCCGGCCTCCCCGAGCTGTGCGACCACGAACTCCGACACCATGTCCCGGGCCAGCGCCTTGCGACTCTCGGCGACCGAGTCCTCGAGGTCGAGGATCACCGCATCAGCAGTGGATTGGGCGATCTTGCCGAGCTTCTTCTCGCTGTCACCGGGGACGAAGAGGAAGGATCGGATCGGCGCGCTCATCGCTGCGGATTCTTCTTCTGCAGGCCGCTGCGCTTACACGAGGCGACCAGTTCGTCGTTCTGGTTGAACGCCTGGTGCAGGAAGGTCACGATCCCCTGGTCGGGACGGGACTTGGAATCACGCAGTTCGATCACCTCGGAGACGACGTGGATGGTGTCGCCGTGGAACAGCGGCTTCGGGAAGCGGACCTCGTCCCACCCCAGGTTGGCGACCGCGGTCCCGAGCGTGGTGTCGCCCACCGAGATCCCCACCATCAAGCCGAGGGTGAACGCGCTGTTGACGATCCGCTGACCGAACGGCGTGTCCTTCATGTATTCCTCGTCCAGGTGCAGCAACGCAGGGTTGTGCGTCATCGCCGTGAACAGGACGTTGTCGGTCTCGGTCACCGTCCGACGAATCGGATGCTCGAACCGCCGGCCCACGGTCAGCTCGTCGAACCACACTCCGGGCATGTCGCCACCTCCAGTTGTTTGTCTCGTTGACGTCTCGTCGGTCGTGTCGGCCACCGCGTCCCGATCGTCCCGTTCACGACCAGCACGGTCACGGCACCGGCCGCCTCACGCGGCCGAGATGCCGCCGTTGACGCTGATCGCCTGTCCGGTCAGCTTGGCCGCGGCGCGGGTGACCAGGAATCCCGCCAGCGCGCCGATGTCGTCGGCGGTCGCCACCCCGAGATGTGCCTGCTTGGCCGCACTCGCGAACAGCTTCGCGCTGAACCCGTCGGATGTGATCCGCTCGGTGGAGGCGGTGCCGTACACCAATGACGGCGTCAGGACGTTGGCCCGGATACCGCACCGCTTCTCCTCGATGGCGAGGCCTCGGGTGAACATGATGATCGCGGCCTTCGCCGCCCCGATGACGGTCTCACCGGGGGTGGCGGTCTTTCCCGCGTCGGAGGCGACGTTGATCACGACGCCGCCACGCCGCTCGCGCATACCCGGAAGCACCACCGACGCCATCAGCATGGAGGGCAGCACGAGGTCGTCGAGCGTGGTGGCGATCTCGGTGGCCGGGATGTTGCCGAACAGTTCGGGGCGGACGTCGGCGGCCGTCGTACACATCAGGATGTCGATGGCGCCGAGGAACTCCGAGGCCTGCGCTTCGATGGCCGTTGCCCCCTCGACACTGCGCGCATCCCCGGCGACGAACCTCGCGTCGACCCCGCGCTCCTGGAGCCGTGCGCAGGCATCGTCACCACGGGCCTGCGTCCGCCCGACGATCACCATCCGCCGGACCCCGACGTCGGCCATCGCGAACGCACTGTGCAGCCCGATCCCGGCGGTCCCGCCGACGATCAGCGCACCGCTGTCGGCCGGGTCCTTGACCACGATCTCGCTCATCACATCACCTGCTCCCCGCGCGACTCGGCCTGTCCGGACGTCGTCCGGCACGCGATATCGGCGACTGACTCCGAAGTTACTAATGGTACGACCATTAGTCAACATCGCGGATTGTGCGGCGAGCGCCGTAGAGGATCATCAGTCTTGACTGATAAGCCGAGACTGATGGTCATGGCGTCTCCCGATGTCCTCGACGTGGCCTCCGACCTGCGCCTCACGCTGGGTGGACTGATCCGGCGACTCCGGACGATCCGCTCCCCCGACGACCCGTCGGTCCCGGAGACCTCGGTGCTCGCACGACTCGACCGCGAGGGTCCGACCACCGCCGCTGACCTCGCGCGCAGCGAGCAGGTCACCCCGCAGTCGATGGGGCCACCATCACCGGACTGCTCGGCCGGGAGCTGATCACCCGGCAACCCGACCCCGACGACGGCCGACGGGTACTGGTACACCTGACCTCGGCCGGCCGCGCGGCCCTCACCGACCGCCGCAACACCCGCACCCGCACCCTCGCCGACGCCCTGAGCACCGCCCTCACCGAAGACGAGCTCGACACCGTCGCCGCGGCATTGCCACTCCTGACCCGCGCCGTCGACGCACTGCAGGTGCCGCCCACACCCCACCCCAGGAGGTAGCCACGAACACCCCGCTCACGAAAGTCCCCGAAACCCCCGATGTCTCGGCCCCGCCGCCGCCCGACGGCTACCGGTGGGTCGCACTGCCGACACCACCGCCGCGGTGTTCATGTCGGCACTCGACGGGTCGATCGTCATCATCGCCCTGCCCGCCATCTTCCGCGGTATCGATCTCGATCCGCTGGCACCGCACAACATCGGCTTCCTGCTGTGGATGATCATGGGTTATCGCCTGGTGCAGGCGGTGGCGGTCACCACGCTCGGCCGGCTCGGCGACATCTACGGCCGCGTCCGGATCTACAACGCCGGCTTCGTGGTGTTCACCATCGCATCGATCCTGTTGTCCTTCGACCCTTTTCACGCATCCGGGGCCGCCGTCTGGCTGATCGCGTGGCGCCTGCTACAGGCGTTCGGCGGGTCGATGCTCACCGGGAATTCCGCCGCCATCCTCACCGATGCCTTCCCGGCCGATCGACGGGGGTTCCCACTGGGCCTCAATCAGGTTGCGGCACTGGCCGGTCAGCTGACCGGACTCGTCCTCGGCGGGCCCCTCGCCGCCTGGGACCGGCGGGCGGTGTTCTGGGTGAACGTCCCCATCGGACTGTTCTTCACCGTCTGGGCCCATCGCAAACTGCGTGACACCGGTGAGCGGCACCCCGGGCGGATCGACTGGTGGGGCAACGGATTGTTCGCCCTGGGACTCGGGGCGATCCTGATCGCCATCACGATGGGGTTGCAACCGTGCGGCGGACACACCATGGGCTGGACGAGTCCGGCGGTGATCCTGCTCCTCACTATCGGCGTCGCATCGTTGGCCGGCTTCCTCGGCGTGGAGATGCGCGTCGCCGACCCGATGGTCGACCTGGGCCTGTTCCGGATTCGCGCGTTCAGTGCCGGGAACATCGCCGCACTGTGCGCCTCGCCGGCGCAGGGTGGCCTGCAGTTCGTGCTGATCATCTGGCTGCAGGGGATCTGGTTGCCGCTGCACGGATACGACTACGCCGACACCCCACCGTGGGCCGGGATCTTCTTGCTGCCGTCGACCATCGGCTTCGTCATCTCCGGGCCGCTGACCGGTGCGCTCTCCGACCGCTTCGGTGCACCGGTCTTCGCGACCATCGGGATGCTGCTGTTCGGTTCGAGCTTCGTCGGGTTGCTGTTGTTGCCGATCATGTTCCCGTACTGGGCCTTCGCCCTCCTGATCGCCCTCAACGGGATCGGTACCGGCATGTTCGCCGCACCCAACACCGCGTCGATCATGGGCAGTGTGCCCGCACGCTGTCGCGGGGTGGCGTCCGGGACGCGGGCGACATCCCGGAACTCCGGGACCGCACTGTCGATCGGAGTGTTCTTCTCGCTGATCATCGTCGGGATCTCCGAGCGTCTACCGGCGACGATGTCGGCGGGCCTGCAGCAGCAGGGTGTCCCCGCCGACATCGCGACCCGGGTGGCCGACCTGCCACCGGTGACGTCGTTGTTCTCGGCGATGTTGGGCAGCAACCCGATCGAGCAACTGCTCCGCGGAACCGGCATCCTGGACACCCTCGATCCGGCGCAGCAGCAACAACTCACTCGATCAGCGAACGGTGACGACGGTGTTCGCCGCGGCGTCACCAAGGATCTTGTGCAGGTTCCAGACCGGACGGTGTGACTCGAACTGGGTCTCGTAGGGCACCTTCATGGTGGCGACCAGCTCACCCCAGTGGTTGGTGACCATGTTCTGGTAGCGCGGCAGCAGTTCGGTGGTCACGTACTTCCAGCGCTGATCGAACACCGACCAGTCCCAGTCGGCGATCGGGGTCTTGACCGACAGGGTGCGGCCGTCGGCCAGGCGGGCCGTGTAGGTGAACGGGATGAAGTCACGCAGAGCGGGGACCCCGGCGATCGACGGCGACCCGGCCAGCGTCATCGCATAGGTCAGGGCGGCGCCCACACCGTCGGCCTTGCGGTGGTTGCGGACATCGTCGAACTGCCACCCGACCACGTCGTACTGTTCGCGGTGCAGCAGTGTGGCATTGCCGCGCCCGACGCGTGCCGGGTCGTGGGAGTCGATGTCGCGCCAGGCGTCGAGGACCTGATCGTCGATCACGCCGGCGCGGCGCATCTCGGTGATGCCGTCCATGCCGTCGTGCACGTAGGCCATGTGCAGGGGCATCAGGTCGCCGAAGATGGCCTTCTGCATCACCAGGATCCGGTTGGTGAACCAGGTGAGGTCGGCGGGCGTGATCTTGTCGGCACCGTAGGCGAGGGTCTGCAGCCCCTTCGGGAAGATCCCGACGAATCCCGGTCCGGCCACGCTCGTGGTGGCCTCGATGATCTGTGCGGCAAGGGGTTGCAGACCACGGATGGCGTAGATGTCACCCATCATCACCACGTCGGCGATACCGCCGCCGAAGTCGGCGCCGACGAGGCCGGCCATCCCCGCCCACTGCAGGTTCTTGTGTGCGATCTGCAGATCCTCGTACAGGCGGTACGACTTGATCATGTTGGACCGGTTGGCCTCGAACCCCTTCTGCGGATTCCACGCGGCCAGGTCGATACCCGCCGTCGAGGTGGCCTGCGCCAGCCGCCACTGGAACAGCAATGCCTGGTAGCGCTGGGGATCGATGCCGCTCGCCCGGGCCTGTCCGACCAGCTTCGCCAGGACGGTGACGCCGGTGGGCAGGGCCGCGTTGACGCCACCTGCCGACTTGTCGGCAAACCGGTTGGTCAGCGGCAGATCGAGGTAGCGGTCGATGTCGGCGGCCCGGGCCGGACCGGCGAGCACGACGATTCCCATCAGCGCCGACAGCAGCGCGAGAACTATTGCTGACCAGCGCAGACGCGGCGTGGTGGCGGACACGATTCCCCCTTCGGGACGAGCATCGATGCGCTGGAACCTACCGGCAGGTAAGTTCCAGGCGCAACACGGAGCCCCCCGACACCGGCGATGAGACTATCAGATGATTCCGTCTCAGTCTCCTCGTCCGATCCACTCGAATCGGCGATTCGCCCGGCCTCGATTCACCGGGCTGCCGTCCCGCCGCCTACCCGTCGACGACGAGGACGTGCAGGGTGCGCGGGCCGTGCACGCCCTCCACGCGGTCGAGCTCGATGTCGCTGGTCGCACTCGGGCCGCTGATCCATGTCTGCGGCCGGGTGTCGGCGCCGGCGGCGATCAGCCGCGCCACCGCCTCCGGGACATCGCTCACGATCTGGCCGGCGTCGACGATGCACACGTGGACGTCGGGAACCAGGGACACCGCCCGCCGCCCCTGACCGGCGGTGTGGTCGAGCACGATGGTGCCGGTGTTGGCGATTCCGACCGCGGCGGTGGTGATCACCCCACCCACCCCATCGAGGCGGTCCGGCGTGAGGGCGTCGTCGTCGATCCAGTCGAGATCGGTGGTGATCCGTTGCCGGACCCGATCATCGGCGATCACCGGCCCGGTGATTCCGGTGAGTGCGACGGTGATGGCCTGTGTCAGTTGATCTTCGGTGATTCGGTCGACGGCGGCGCGATAGTCGGCAACCCGTTCGGCGAACCGGGCGACGGTGTCCAGTTCTCCGGTCGAGACGGGCCGGCCGTAGGTCCAGTCGACGGTGACGTCGGCGGACTCGGCGTCGACGTCGTCGAGAGCGCTGCGGATACGGGCGAGGATCTCGTCACGTGCGGTGCTCACGGCTGCGCACCGTCACCCTGGGACCGGTTGCCGCGCTCCCGTTTCCACCAGTCGCGGAACGACTCCGCCGGCGGGACGGGGACGTCGCGGGCCGAACTCCAGGCCGACAGCGGCCACGGCAGCGCCCCGATGGTGGTGCGCTTGCCGAAGAACCGGTGGCTGGTGGTGGCGGCCTTCTGCGCGGCCTCGAGGCGACGGTGATCGGCAAAGGTCCAGGACATCGCCTTCATCGCCGCGGCCTCCCCCGACGGCAAACCCCCGCGACTCTCGTCGACGACGCGGGTTCGCAAGTGCACCAAGATGTCCGGGATGTCGATGCGCACCGGGCACACGTCGAAGCACGCCCCGCACAGACTCGACGCGTACGGCAGGGACTTGTCCACCGCCGACGACGTCCCGCGCAGTTGTGGGGTGAGGATCGCGCCGATCGGGCCGGGATAGACCGAGCCGTACGCGTGTCCGCCGGCCCGCTCGTACACCGGGCACACATTGAGACATGCCGAGCATCGGATGCAGCGCAACGCATCTCGGCCCACCTCATCGGCGAGGACATCGGTGCGGTGGTTGTCGAGGAGTACGATGTGGACGTTCTGCGGACCGTCGCCGGGGGTGACACCGGTCCACATCGAGGTGTACGGGTTCTCGCGCTCCCCGGTACTCGACCGTGGCAGCACCTGCAGAAAGACTTCGAGATCAGCCCAGGTGGGCAGGATCTTCTCGATGCCGACCACCGAGATCAGGGTCTCCGGGAGGGTCAGGCACATCCGGCCGTTGCCCTCCGATTCCACCACCACCAGACTGCCGGTGTCGGCGACGGCGAAGTTGGCCCCGCTGATCCCGACCTTCGCGCGCAGGAACTTCTCCCGCAGATGCAGACGCGCTGCCTCGGCGAGGCGCTTCGGCTCGTCGGTGAGATCGTCGGGCGCGGCGCGACCAACTTCCTTCATGCGGCGCAGGAAGATCTCCCGGACCTCGCTGCGGTTGCGGTGGATGGCCGGCACCAGGATGTGGCTGGGCCAGTCGTCGCCGAGTTGCACGATGAGTTCGGCGAGATCGGTCTCCCAGGCGTCGATGCCCGCCTCCGCGAGCGCCTCGTTGAGTTCGATCTCCTGTGTGGCCATGGATTTCACCTTGACCACCTCGTCGGCGCCGGTCCGCCGGACCAGGTCGACGACGATCCGGTTGGCCTCCGCGGCATCGCGCGCCCAGTGCACCGTGGCACCGGCGGCGGTCGCCTTCTCCTCGAACTGCAGCAGGTAGGTGTCGAGGTTGCGCAGGGCGCGGTTCTTGACGGCCTCGGCTGCGAGCCGCAGCTCCTCCCAGTTGTCGAGCTCGCCGACGACATTCGCCCGCTTGGTCCGGATGATCCCGGTGGCGTGGGCCAGGTTTCGGCGCTGGGTGGTGTTGCCGAGCTCGGCCTTGGCAGCCTTCGGGAACTTCGGCATCCCGACGAAGGTGGCGGTGACCCCGACGTGCGGGTGTCCGGAAACCGCCGATCCCGTCGTCGTGGTGGCCGGGACCGGGGTCATGCCGGTTCCCCCTCGGTCGAGGCCAGGATCTCGGCGAGGTGCATGGTGCGAATCCCGGCGCGTTCACGGGTGAGCAGGCCGCCGATGTGGGCCAGGCACGAGTTGTCGCCCGCGACGAGGACCTCTGCGCCGGTCTCCTTCACGTGCGCGGACTTGTCCGAGCCCATGGCCACCGAGACGTCCGCGTTCTTCATCGCAAAGGTCCCACCGAACCCGCAACACTGTTGCGCGGCAGGTAGTTCCACCAGATCGATCCCCTTCACCGCGCGCAGCAGCCGCAGCGGTTTGTCACCGACCCGCAGCATCCGCAGCGAGTGGCAGGTCGGGTGGTAGGTCACTCGGTGCGGGTAGTAGGCCCCGACATCGGTCACGCCGAGCACGTCGACGAGGAACTCGCTGAGCTCGTACACCTTCGGGGCGTACTCGGCGACGGCGCGTTGCAGAGTGGGATCGCCAGAGCGGCGGGCGAGTCCCGGATGCTGATGACGGACGGATCCGACGCACGATCCGGACGGTGCGACCACCGCGTCATACCCGGCGAAGACGTCGGCGAACTGCCGGACCCCGGGGATCGCCTCGTCGGCGTAGCCGGTGTTGGTGAACATCTGCCCGCAGCATGTCTGGGCCTCCGGGAACTCGACGCGCACGCCGAGACGCTCGAGCAACACGACCGTCGCGCGAGGCGTACCGGGCCACATCGTGTCGTTGAAGCAGGTGGCGAACAGGGCGACGGTCATCGTGCGAGGAGGACCTGAGGGCATGGGTCCAACCGTAGTCGAGGGACACCGGCCCCGGCAGGGTTCACCACTCCCGGTTCTCGGGTCAGGCGTTCTCGATGACATGATCGCCGCGGTGGTGCATAGTTGACCTGACGAGTAGTTGACCATTTGATCAACTCCACGCCAACGCCGTCTGACGCCACCACCGACGGTGTCGGGTCAGGGTGACCTGTGCGCGGAGCCGAGGGGACTGGGGATCGCAACGTGAGCACGTCATCAGAACATCGCCCGGGTGTGTCACGCCGAGGATTCTTCGGCGGGGCCGCGGTCGCGGGAGCGGTCGGCATCGGGATCGCGGGCGCCGCTGCGGCAGGCTCCGGCCCGGCAGCGGCCGACCCGGCCGGCGGATATCTGGTCGGCGCCGGACGTGGCGATGTGACCGGCGTGATCGCCGGCCAGGGCATGATGGGCTACTCCGACCTGGAACAGGTGGCCACCGGTCTGCTGCAACGGGTCTGGGCGCGTGCCTACATCATCGCCGACGCCGCCACCGGCAAGCGTGTGGTCTTCGTCAACGCCGACCTGGCGATCATCTTCGAGTCGCATCGCGTGGGTGTCGTCAAGGCGCTGCGACAGCGGTTCGGCAACCTGTACTCCGAGGACAACGTCAACCTCAACGCCACGCACAACCACAATTCGTGCGGCGGGACGGCCTGGGACTACGCGTATGTGCTCGCCGCGCTGGGACATCGCGAGAACTCGTATCGGGCGGAGGTCGACGGCATCGTCGACGCGATCGTCGCCGCGCACGAGTCGCTCGCCCCGGGCACGCTGGAGATCGGCCACACCGAGCTGCACGATGCCAGCGCGAACCGCTCGCTCGAGGCCTTCCAGAAGAATCCCGACGCCGACCGAAACCACTTCCCGCAGCACATCGACCCGCAGGTCACCGCACTGCGACTTCGGCAGGGCGGCACCACGATCGGCGAGATCACCTGGTTCGCCACCCACGGCACGTCACTGACCGATGCCAACACCCTGATCTCCACCGACAACAAGGGCTATGCCTCGTATCTGGCCGAACTGCAGAATCCGGGTGTCGTGGCCGCGTTCCCGCAGACCAATGCCGGCGACATGACGCCGAATCTGTGGGTGCGCAAGATGAATCCGGGCGGCCCGACCGAGGATCGTCGCGCCAACTGCGCGATCATCGGCGAGCGGCAGCATCGGGCGGGGGCCCGGGCACTCGGCGCCACCACCCCCGTGACCGGGTCGATCGACTACGCCTACCGCTTCGTCGACCTGTCGGATGTCCGTATCGACGGGCGCTACACCCCCGACGGCAAGCCGGCCCGCACCAGCCCGGCGATCATGGGTGCCGGTGCCGCGGCCACCAGCACCGAGGACAACACCCGTAGCCAGTTGAGCTTCCTCAAAGAAGGCATGGTGCTGCCCTTCGCCGCGGCACTGGGCGCCACCACCTCGGCCACCCCGCCCGCGTGGGTACAGGCGATCCAGGCCCCCAAACTGGACCTGTTCCCGCTCGGCCTGCTCCCGCCGCGCCCGTGGATCCAGCAGGTGTTGCCGATCCAGCTCATCCGGATCGGCGATCTGGTCCTCGCGGCGGGCCCGGCGGAGTTCACCATCGTCGCCGGCCTCCGCATCCGCCGGATCGTCGCCGACACCCTCAGGGTTCCTCTGGAAAATGTTCTGCTACAGGGATATTCCAATGGATACAGCCAGTACGTGACGACCCCGGAGGAGTATCTGTCGCAGCAGTACGAGGGCGGTGAGACCCTGTTCGGCCGCTACACACTGTGCGCGTACATGCAGGAGTTCGACACGCTCGCCCGATCGATGGCCAGCGGCCCGCGGGCCGGACGCGGACCCACGCCGTCCGACTACAGCGGCCTGCAACCCGACCTGCTGACACCCGTGCCCGCCGACACCCCGGTGCGCGGCACCCGATTCGGTGACGTCACCGCCGCACCCAAAGCGAAGTATGCTGCGGGACAAACGGTGTCGGTGTCGTTCTCCGGCGCCCATCCCGCCAACCGGGTGCGCCGTACCGCCCCCGGCGGAACCCGACCCGCCGACGGCTACTTCGTGATCGAACGCTACGAGAACGGATCGTGGGTGACCTCGGCCGACGACAACAGCTGGAACAGCGAACTCACCTGGAAACGCCCGAACGGCAGCACATCCGCGTCGGTGGTGACCATCGCCTGGCGAATCCCCAAGGGCACCGGTGGCCGTCACCGCATCCGCTACTTCGGTGACGCCAAGTCGGCGTCGGGCCGGGTGTCGTCGTTCACCGGCGTCAGTCCGGCGTTCGAGGTGGGCTGAGGCGACCGCCGAGGGCGGACATGACCCCCGACGTCATCATGTCCGCCCCCGGCGAGTTCCATCCGGCTGCTCGGTCGATGATCAGAAGACCGCGTCATCGGTCTGCATGATGTCGAGGTCAGGAGCGCTGAGCACCCCCGTCGCGGCCACGACACCGGGCAGCACGTTCTCCGCGAAGTAGTTGGCGATGAACACCTTCCCTTCGTAGAAGTCGCGATCCTCCGCACCGCCGGCATCGATCGCCCGCAACGCGACATCGGCTCCCCGCAGGAGCTGCCATCCGATCACCAGGTCGCCCACCGCGAGCAGATAGCGCACCGACGCCAACCCGATCCGGTACAGCTCCGTCGGTGCATCCCGCGCGGCCATGAGATGCGCCACCAGCGTGGAGGTGATCTCCTCGACGGCGTCGAGCGCCTCCCCGAGCGCCGCGCGGGCCCTCGCGGTACGGGGGTGTGCGCCGGTGTCGCCGACCAGCGCCTCGATCTCGCTCCTCACGTGGGCGAACGCAACGCCCTGATCGCGGACGATCTTCCGAAAGAAGAAGTCCTGGGCCTGGATCGCCGTGGTTCCCTCGTACAGCGAGTCGATCTTGGCGTCACGCACATACTGCTCGATCGGGAAGTCCTGCAAGAATCCCGAACCGCCCAACGTCTGCAGGCTCTCGTTGAGATATTGCGACGCCCGCTCGGACCCGACACCCTTGACGATGGGCAACAGCAGATCGCCGACACGGGCTGCCATCTCGTCGTCGGCACCGGACACGGCAGCCGCGACGACGGCATCCTGATGTGCCGCGGTGTACAGGTACAGGGCACGTAGCCCTTCGGCATATGCCTTCTGCAGGGCCAGCGAACGACGGACGTCCGGGTGCCGGATGATCGGTACGCGGGGGGCGTCCTTGTCGGCCATACGCGTCATGTCGGCACCCTGCAGGCGCTGTTTGGCATACTCCAAGGCGTTGAGGTAGCCGGTCGACAGCGTCGCGATTGCCTTGGTACCCACAAACATCCGTGCATGTTCGATGATGTCGAACATCTGGGAGATCCCATTGTGGACCTCGCCGACCAGCCATCCCTTGGCCGGCACACCGTCAGCGCCGAAGGTGAGCTCGCAGGTCGCCGACACCTTCAGGCCCATCTTGTGTTCCAGACCGGTGACCACGACCCCGTTGCGCTCGAGGAGTTCACCCGTCGAGGCGTCGAAGTGGTGTTTCGGAACGAAGAACAGTGACAAGCCCTTGGTTCCGGCCACCGCGCCTTCCGGGCGGGCGAGCACGAAGTGGACGATGTTCTCGAAGAGGTCGCCCGAATCCGCCGACGTGATGAACCGTTTGACCCCCTCGATATGCCACGATCCGTCGTCTTGCCGGATCGCCTTGGTCCGGCCCGCACCGACATCCGAACCCGCATCGGGTTCGGTCAGCACCATGGTCGATCCCCATCTCCGCTCGGCCATGATCTGGGCCCACTTCTTCTGCTCGTCGGTGGCCTGGCGGTAGAAGATGTCGGCCGAGGTGGGCCCCGATGCGTACATGAAGGCCGCCGGCTGTGCACCGAGAACGAGTTCGGCGATCGCCCAGCGCACCGCTTGTGGTGCAGGCGTGCCACCGAGGCGAGGGTCGACTGCCAGGTGTGACCAGCCGGCGTCCCAGAAAGTGTTGAACGCCTTCGAGAAGTCATCCGGCAAGGTCACCGAGTGCGTCTGCGGATCGAACGTCGGCGGGTTGCGATCGGCCGACGCGAACGGTTCGGCGAGTGGCCCTTCCGCGATCTTGGCCATCTCCTGCAGCATCGCGCGAACGGTGTCGGGGTCGAGATCGCCCCAACTCCCCGAGTCCAACGCGTCGCCGAGCCCCAGCACCTCGAAGAGGTTGAACTCGAGATCACGAACATTGCTTCGATAGTGCCCCACGTGCGGTCTCCTACGGATTCTCTTCTGGCGTACCGACCGGAACAGGCGCCCCGGACAACCGGGCCATCGCCGTCGGTCAACGGACTCGAGTTGGGGACCGGATGGGCCATCGAACTGGAGGCTTCACGGTCACTGACAACAGATTGAACATAGTTGTTCAAATAATGTCAATACCGTTCATCAGAGGCAATTGGGGTTCCGAGACCGAACCGGTACGGACGTACACGATCAGAGCACAGGACAGCCATCAGGCGAGGGCACCCGGACAACAGACAGCAGGGTGTGGAATGTCGCGCTATCCCGCCGATTCCGGCGATTCCGCGCGACAGCGCTGCGCGCCGGAGATATCCGATTCGAGGGCTCCGACAAGGCGCGTCAACAGATCGAGCGCAAAACCGGTGCGCGCCTCACACATCCGGCGCGTACCCACCTTGGTGATCTCGATGAGACCCGCGCGCGCGAGCAGGCCGAGGTGGTGCGACACGGCCGGACGGGACAGCGTCGACGACGCGGCCACCTCGTTCACCGTGAGCGGCCCACCGGCCACCAAGGTCACCAGAATCGCCTGCCGATGAGGGTCCCGCAGGGTCTCGAACAGCGGGATGCACTCGTTCAGCAACGACATGCTGGGAAGATCCGAGGCCGATCCGGCCGCATCCGCCCCTCCCACGTGATCGGCACCCCGTGGTCGAACCGGGGTCGTGGCTACACGAGGGATGTCGACGTCACCATCAGCCACGTTGGTCACCCTATCCGTCCATGTCGGTTCCGCGTACTCTACGCGACGCGCAACAGGCCACTTTCCGCATGCCGCGTCGGCTACGTCACGTCGTCCGCACCTTCCCAGTGTAGAAGCGTCGAAACTGTTTGACATATCCTTCGGGATGCCCGACCCTACTTGGAGCGCCGCCGGGCGCATCCCTCCCGGACGACCGGAGACCGGGATGCCGACGGCGCCAACCGACTCCGTGGTCGCCGGGTGCGCACACGTCGTATCCGTCGGCATGTACAGCGAGGAACAGCACGTGGTGAATCAGACTCCGATCACCGGGTCGCCATACCCGGTGCATCGACCGGCCAGGACCGCACGCCGGTCCGGATTGATCCTTCTGACGATGATCGTCTTGATGGCGGTGGCCGGTTCCATCCATCCCGGCGCGGCACGGGCGTGGGGTCCCCCACCCAAGGATGCCAAGACATTTCGCCAGGACCGCATCGACGGCTACGGAATGGGCGATCCCCTGGTCCGGACGTGGGCGGCCGTCGGGGTCGACGTGTCGAAGGCACCCACCATCGTCTTCCTCGACGGCCTTCGCGCTCGAAACGACTTCAACGGCTGGGAGATCGACACCAACGTCGCCTATCTCTCCAAGCGCGGATACAACGTCGTGATGCCGGTGGGCGGAGAGTCGAGCTTCTACGCCGACTGGACCCGGGCGAGCACGTCGGCAGGTCAGAAATCGGCCTACCGTTGGGAATCGGTTCTCACCAAGAGCCTTCCGGCATACCTCGACAAACGAGGCTTCCACAACCGGACACTCGTCGGGCTGTCGATGTCGGGATCACAGGCCGTGATGATCGCGAACGACCATCGGGACAAGTACGCGCGGGCCGTGTCCATCGCGGGCATGCTGCATCCCACGGCGACGTGTCCGATCAGCTCGGTCACCAGCTGGGATGCGGTGACCTACACGATGTCCCAGTTGAAGATCTGCGCGCTGGGCATGCAAGGACTGCTACGCCTTGCCGCACTGGACGCCGGCCGATACAACCTCGACGACATGTGGGGCTTCTATCCCAACACCCGTGCACTCGACAACGATCCGACTCTGCAACTCCTGCAAGGGAAGCTGCGCGGACTCCACCTCTGGGTCTACTCGGGAAACGGCGTGTGGGGAGACCACCAGCCCCGATCCGACGACGCCCTGACCTACTACAAGACCGGCCTGGACTCCTCGGCCATCGAACTGCTGGCGAAGGCCCAGTCGAAGAACTTCGCCGATCTGTCAACGGGACTCGACAGCGGCGTGACGCTGCGGACCCACTTCCCGGCAACCGGGACGCATGCGTGGGGGTACTGGGAAGAAGAGATCTGGTACATCGCAAGTCAGGGCTGGTTCAAGAACGGGTGATGCCGACGGACGCCGGGTCGACCCGGCGTCCGTCGACGGCTCGGTGCGGGCCGGTCAGGCCCGGCGCGGGACCAGCGCCCCCGGACCGTGCCGCCGAATGGTGAACACCAGCGACGCGATGCCACTCGCCTTCTGAAGGCTCTTCCCACGGCCCACGCGGTACATCTGCAGTTCGTACCAGTTGTTGGCGAGGATCTTGCCCATCGATCGGTCCAGCGCCGGGATGTGTGTGGTGATCCAGGGCAGGTCGACGGTGCCGTGCCACTGTTGTCCGAGCACACGATTGGGCAGGTCGGGCATCAGGACGAGCGGCCGGGCCAGACCGACCAGGCCCGAGTACCCCTCCACGACGGCCTGCTCCATGTCGGCGGTGGAGCGAAACCCTCCGGTCAGCGCGATCGGCGTGTCGACGAGTTCCGCGAGCCGCCGCGCATAGGAGCGGAAGAATGCCCCGTGACCTGCCGTGGCCCCACCATTGGCGCCCTGCATGGTCGGCCGCTCGCTGGTGCCGCCGGAGATGTCGATGACGTCGACACCGAGTTCGGACAACCTGGTGGCCACACGAAGCGAATCCTCCTCCGACAGACCACCGTCCACGCCGTCCGACGAGTTCAGCTTCACGCCCACCGGGAACTCCGGCCCCACCTCGGTGCGGATCCCCTGGTAGACCTCGACGAGGAAACGCATCCGGTTCTCCAGGCTTCCGCCGTACTCGTCGGTGCGACGATTGTCCCTCGGACTCAGGAACTGATTGGCGAGATAGCCGTGGGCGGCATGGATCTCGACTCCGGTGAACCCCGCCTTCTTGGCGATCCCGGCGCTGGTCACGAATCGTCGGACCACACCGCCGATCTCGTCGACGGTGAGTTCACGCGGCGGGACGAAGTACGGTGCGAGCCGTCCACCGATGGGAACCGCGCTCGGCGCCACGGGATGGTCGTTGATCGTTCGCGGAGACTGTTTACCCGGATGGTTGAGCTGCATCCACAACTGGGTCCGGTCGGCCGTCCCCGCCTGCGCCCACCGCCGGAGGAGATCCAGGTCGCGCTCGTCGTCGACCGCGACATTGCCCGGCTCACCGAGGTGGTCGCGATCGACCATCACGTTGCCGGTGACGACGATGCCGGTGCCGCCGCGCGCCCATTGCTCGTACAGGTGGATGTGATACTCCGTCGGTGCGGCGTCGCGCCCGGCCAATGCCTCGTTCATCGCGGACTTGAAGAACCGGTTCTTCGTCACGACGCCGCACGGCAGCGTCAACGAGCTGCCGAGCGGATTCTGTACAACCGGGCGGTTCGGTGCGGTGGACATCTGGACTCCCATCAATAGACCAAGCGTTCAAACGCTTCGACGCACTATCGATGCTAAGTCGGAGATCGACCACTATTGCTCTTTATTGAACACCAGTGTTCAATGTAATCAGTCACATCCAGCGAATTGTCGGCATCGGGTCACACCTGCAGCCGCCCGAGGGCTTCCGCCAGCGCCCGGGTACTCGATCATCGCCGACCGCGAAGGGCAGGAAAGCCATGTCACATGTTCACCGCACCACATCGATGGTGTCGCCGCTGATGCTCCGCAAGGACCTGACACGCGAGCACGCGACCACCCACTGGCGCACCCGACACGCCGATCTCGTCCGCAGGCTTCCCCACGTCGTCGAGTACAACCAACTCCACTTCTCGGCAACCGACCACGGCTACTGGCCGGCGACCGACACGGTCGGGACGGTAGTCCCTTCCGACTGGCGTGTGGACGGATGCTCGGAACTCCGGTTCACCAGCACCCTCGGCTGCGCTCGGACCGGAGTGAAGGCACGTCCGGTGTACCTCGACGAGCACAACGCATTCGAGCGCGTCGTCGGCCAGATGACCGTACCCAGTGGCGGCCGTTGGTGGACCGACGGACACGACACCGCCGTCGGCCACCGCACCGTGGTGTGGCTACGTCGACGCCGAGGGGTGGGCAGCCTGACGTTCCGTCGTCACGTCTACGACACACTCGCACCGGCGCTTCACTCCGCGGGGGCACGTGATCTGCGCGCCTATGTCTTCACGCCCTACACCAAACTGGGAAATGTCTCCCCTGGCGTCAGCCACGACTATCCGGTACAGCATCGATTCCACGCCGCCCTGATCATCGGCGCCGACAGTCGAGAGCACTTCCACGACCTCGTGCAATCACAGGACGTCGCACCGATCGTGGACCGGCAGGCATGCGTCCTGTCCGCCGCTCACGCCTACGGCGTCGAACGAACCGTCCCGGTCGTCCCGGGCACGGTGGGGCAGATGAACGAGGCGGAGCGCCCGTGACCCACCCCGAAGAGCCATCCATGGCCGGCACCGTATCCGCGTCCGACCCCGAGCCCCGATTGCGGCGACTCGAAGCGGCAGAGGAGATCCGTTGCGCCATCACGCGATACACCCAGCTGATGGATGCCGGGCTGATCGACGACCTGATGGAACTCTTCATGGACGATGCGCGATTCCTGTCCACCAACGAACCTCCGGGAACCGGCGGATCGAAGTCCCTCCAGGGCCGCGACGAGATCGAAACCCACTACCGGGGACTACCGTTCGGCTGGTTCCGCCATCACATCGCGAACACCGCCGTCGACGTGTCGCCGAGCGCCGATCACGCCGAGCTCTCGAGCTACTTCATCACCGCATTCCCCGGCGGAGTGCAGGGCGGTCTCTACGAGGTCGGGTTCCGCCTCGACACCGCGTACACCTGGCGTATCCAGCGGCTCCAGATCACCTCGAGCTGGGGGTGGGGAACCAAGGAGACCGGCTTCCACTACTTCGAACAGCTCGGGGACAGGACCTTTCGCGGCGGCCACCCGGTCGTGTGGAACGAGACCGTCCACGACCCACGAGACGGGCACCGGGTCTGAGACACGCACCGGACATGGGGCGGGGCACGAGATCTCCCACCCGGGATCGGATCGGCGAGAAGCCCGGCCGCCAACTCGGCCGAACTCCACACCGTGAACACGACAGATGGCCACAGAAGGAGCACAACGACAGTGACGACATTTTCTGGAAAGGTCGCGGCCGTGACGGGAGCGGGCTCCGGGATCGGCCGCGCCCTGGCGGTCGAACTGGCCGCGCAGGGATGCCATCTCGCGATCGCCGACGTCGACCGCGCCGGCCTGGACGAGACGGCCGCGGCCCTGCGAGGTCGCGAGGTGAGCGTGACGACGACGGTACTCGATGTCGCCGATGAGACCGCAGTCCAGCTGTGGGCGTCGGACGTGGTCGACCGGCACGGTCGGGTCGACGCGGTGTTCAACAACGCGGGTGTCGGCCTGTCGGGGACCGTCGCCGGTCTCGGCATCGATCAGTACCGGTGGATCATGGACATCAACTTCTGGGGGGTTGTGTTCGGCACCAAGGCTTTTCTGCCGTATCTGGAAGTGACCGGTGGCCAGGTGGTCAACACGTCCAGTGTCTGGGGCCTCACCGCGCTACCCCTGATGAGCGGATACAACGCGAGCAAATATGCGGTGCGGGGATTCACCGACGCCTTGCGCCAGGATCTCGAGCTCACCGGCTCACGGGTCTCGGCGACATGCGTCTACCCCGGCGGCATCAAGACGAACATGAACCGTTCCGCCAGAATCGATCCCAGCACATCGGCGGCTACCGGGAGGTCCGACGAGGACGCCCTCGCCGAGATGAACCGATTGCTGATCACCAGTCCGGAGCGTGCTGCGCAGACCATCCTCCGCGGGGTCGCCCGCCGGAGACGCCGTGTCCTCATCGGACCGGATGCACGCTTCTACGACCTGATCTCACGCATTGCACCGGCCGGCTACCAATCGCTGTTCGTCGGGCTCGCCCGACGCCGCAGCGTCGGCTGACCATCACCGACGACACCGTGGCCCCCATGATCGCTCATGGGGGCCAGGAGTCGATGCGTCGGTTCACCGCGCGGTGGCGCCGGGACGCCCGACTACGCGAAGCCCCAGTGCAGCGGAAGCCTGTCGAGTACCTCGTGCACCGCGGGCCGGATGTCCGCCGCAGCGGCGACCGTGACCGTGATCGCGCCGTCAGCGACATCGGCGACGACCGTCCGCGCGACCCCACTCAAGCCGGCTTCCCGAAGACGTTCCACCACAACATGTTCGGTCGCATCCCTGCGCAGCGCAGGCTTGTACGGCTTGCCCACATCTGTGACCGGCAATGCATCCACGACATGCACCGCCTTGGGCAGCGCCGCCTTCTCCGGAACGCGTTCGCGTAGCCATTCGAGCAGGGCGCTCTCGGTGACATGCTCGGTCAGGGTCACGAACAGCACCGGCACCTCACCGGCGTGTTCATCGGGGCGTCCCACCGCATTGGCGCCGTTGATCGCAGGGTGTTCGAGGGCGGCGTCCTCGATCCCCCCGGGATCGATGTTGTGTCCGCCGCGGATGATCAGATCCTTTGCCCTGCCGACCAGATAGACGAAGCCGTCGTCGTCGATCCGCGCGAGGTCCCCGGTGCGCAGCCAACCCTGCACCAGCTTCTCGGTGTCGACGCCTCGCCCCCCGTCCGATCCGGTGGAGAGATAGCCGGGGAACACCGTGGGACCGGCGATGCAGAGCTCACCCACCGCATCCGGTCCGGACAGATCGACACCTGTGGCCGGATCGACGATCTTGAGATCCTGGTACGGAAATCGTTGCCCCACCGAACGATCCCTGATGTATCCCGGGAAGTTCCGTGCACTGCCGCAGGTGGCCTCGGTCAGTCCGTAGCCTTCACACAGCGGGACACCGGTGCTCGACTCGAATGCGGTCCGCACGGCGGCCGGCAGCGCCGACGCGCCGACGATCGCGAATCGCAGGGAGCTGATGTCGGCATCGACCGGGATCTGCGCCAGCACCGAGTACACCGTGGGGACTCCCGACAGCGTGGCGATCCGGTACCGCTCGATCAGCTTCCAGAAGACCCCGTAGAGGGGCACATCCCGGAATCCGAGCGGCCCGGCCCAGACCACGTGCTGCCCCTTGTACAGCGGTGCGAGGGTGGTCACGATCAGTGCGTTGACATGGAACAGTGGCAGCGCGGCAAAGATGTTCGCGTCCGCGTCGAGGTCGGTGTTGGCCGCGATCATCCAGGCGTTGGCGACCTCGTTGCCGTGAGTGTGCACGGCGAGTTTGGGTGCACCCGTGGTCCCGCCGGTGTGGAAGTAGGAGGCATGGTCGGTGGCGACCGGACCAGGTCCGGGCAGTCGGTCACGGGTGCCGGCCTGCAGAAAGTCGTCGAGATGGCCCACGACGATGCCGCCGACCGGCTCGAGCGGTGTGCGATCCGGATGTGGAGCTGTCGGCGTCAGGGCAAGGAGTGCGGTGACCGTCGGCGTCGTCGCCGCCAGCTCACGGGCCAGTTCCCATGCCGCGGAATCCAGGTCGGGCCCGGACGCGATGATCACACTGCTCCCCGAAGCGGTGATCAGCGCCTGCGCATGGGCCGCGTGCATCGCCGGGTTGATCGGCGCGGCGATGCCGACCGCCTCCGCGGCCAGCAGACATACCTGCAGTTGGGCGGTGTTGGGGGACAGCAGGGTCACCGCATCGCGACGGCCGACTCCGAAGGAGGCCAGCAGGTGGGCGATCGCGTGGACGTCCCCGAGCAACTCGCCGAATGTGCGCGATCGTGGTTCGGTCCACTGGTCCGCGTCGGGAAGATGGGACACCGCCACCCGGTCGGGCCAGAGCGCCGCGGCACGCGCGAGGAGCTCATATGTCGAGTTCGGCAGACCTCGTGCCGACAGGGGGATCTCCTCGATGGCCGGAAGATCGGTGTAGCTGTCGTACGTCGGCCAGACGATGTCGGTGGCTGTGGTCATGTGGTCGCTCCCAGATGTCGGGCGGATGGTTTCAGTCGAGGTATCGGACGACGGTGCGCTGGCGGCCGAGATCGATCGACGAGTCCGCCGTGGCGATCCGGAGTTCGACGACGTCCCCGTCCGCGAGGTAGTCGGGATTGGCGGCCTGGCGGCGGAAGAACGCCTTCCACTTCGCCTGCGCCGGAAGCAACGAACCGATGATCTCGATCGGCTTCGGCGGTGCCGACAACGCCGTACCCACCGGTGTACCGGTCAGCAGCAGATCACCGGGGTCGAGGCGCTGGAATCCCGACAGGACGTTGAGGGTCTCGACCGGGCTGCTCACCATGTCCCCACGCACGATCCCGTCCTGACGGATCTCGCCGTTGACCCACAGCTGCAGGCGCAGGTCGTCGAACCTCGCCCATTCGTCCCGGCTCAGCAACACCAGTCGCGGCCCGACCGGCGTGAACGTGGGATACGATTTCGCCTCGTAGAACTGCGTTTTCGGCAGCTGGATGTCCCGTGCACTCACGTCGTCGGTGATCACCAACCCGGCCGCATAGGACCCGAGGTTCTCCGCGGTGATCGCGGTGCCGACGGGGACCGTCCGTCCGAACACGATGCCGATCTCCACCTCGTAGTCGAGAAGCCTTGTATGAGAGGGCTTCACGATGTCGTCGAACGGACCGGAGATCGACCCGGACGACTTCCGGAAGAAGGTCGGGGTCAGGTGGTCGGGGTCGATCCCGGCGTCGCGGGCATGGCTGGCGAAGTTGGTCATCTGCGCCACGACGCGGCACGGTGCGGTCACCGGTGAGCACAGATCGAGGTCACCGACAGGGACGGCCTCCCCCGCTGCGGCCGGCAGGTCACCGGTGGCGAAGACGTCGGCGGACAACAGTTCCCCAGTCGTCGTCGCATCCGTGTCGAGGGGTAGGGCCCCGTCGGCGGTCTCCATCCACCACCGGTCGGCGGTGCGCAGGATCGTCACAGTCATGAGCGTGCAACTTTCAGTAGTCCGAGCAAACGGTTGACGTCGAATTCGTTGTCGCTGTGGAGGAGTGCGCCGATGACCTCACGCAGCATCTGCGGTGAGGGCGTCGCCTCCAGGAAGTCCATGGTCACCGCGGGGCCCCACTGTGCGAGGCCGCCGGCACCCATCTGTGCCCATCCGGCAGGCACCGTGTTGTCGAACAGGTCCCCATCGGCGAAATGCTCGACCATGAGGCGGTCCGGATCCCGCCAGTAGTCGAAGATCTGGCTGCCCTGGTTGTGCCGACCGATCCCCCAGGCGTGGTGGTGGCCCTGATCGGCGAGATGGGCACCGCCGGCGGCGACCGCATCGAGGTCGGCGACCTGATAGGCCGAATGCACGTACCGGGAGCGCGGACCGAGTGTGATGGCGATCGTGTGATGATCGGCCGGAACCGATCCACGGTCGCAGCGGACGAATGCCATGCTGGGTCCCCGTTCGCGCTGTCCGGGGAAGAACAGGTAGTCGCTGACGATCAGCCCGAGGTTGTGCAGATACCAGTCGAGCACACCGATGAAGCGCGGCGATTCGATGACGAGGTGTCCCAGCCGCTCGACGGTGGCCGGTGCCCGTGGGGGTCGCTGCACGCGGTTCACCCTCGATGCGAGTCCGGCCTGGTTGAGGATCAACGGTTCTCGTTCGGGCAGTGCCGACAGTTCGGCGACGTCGGCCACCACGCGAACCGGGGTGCCGTCCGGATCGTGGAGCAGCACGTGCCGACAGCCCAGTCCGACGTCGGTGCGTACCGTGGCATCGTTCGCGCGGGCGACCCGGTGCAGATCGGCGACATCGGCTGCACGAAATGCCGGTCCGACGAACCGCGATCGTGACGACTTCCGGATGACCGCGCAGATCGATCCCGCACGGCTGCCCCGCAGGTGCAACTCGGTCTGGGTCCGATAGGCGATGCCGAACCCGAAGTCACGCGCGAAACGTTCGGCCCGATTCAGGTCAGGCTTCTCGAATTCGAGCCAGGCCAGGTCGACAGCCTTGATCACCGGGTCGGGATCGCGATCGGCGCGCTCGCCTCGCAGCGCACCCTCGTCACTGTGGAGACCGGCGTGGACATCGGTTGTCGCGGGCACGGTCATCGTGCGCTCCGTTCTGAGATTCGGATACCCGGCACCGTCTGCTCGACGCCGAAGGCGTGGACGCCGGTGACATAGCTGCTCTGTTCGGCGACGACGGGTGCGAGCTCGTCGGAGTGGATGATCTCCTGGAGGTGATCGCGATCGTCCGCGCCGAAGACCACCGCGCCGTTGTAGGCCCGGTACGACGGATGTCGGTGTGAGACACCGGGGGTGGGGTGGAGATAGGGAGACCATCGGAGGAATCCGTAGGTGCGCAGGTCGCGCGCACCCGCCCGGTACAGGGCGGGTCCCAGCCGTTCGTGGACGAACGACCGGAATTCGCGGGACCGGGTGAGCCGGCGCCGCCGCAGGAACAGGACGGTGCGGGTGGAGATGTCCTCGTCGAGTCCGGTTGTCCACCACCGGCCGCCACCGCTTCCGGTCATCAGGCCGATCACATGCTCGAAAACATTCTGCTCGTCACGGAACACCTCGCCCATGTGGCGCGGTACCCGCACCGCACCGAGTGCACCGGGGAACCGGGTCTCCGCGATCCCGTCGAGCTCCCAGTCCGACGGGATGAGCGTACCGACTCCCGTTGTTGCCGGCCAGAATCCGCGATCAGAGGTGGAGAAGTGGTGTTGGTTGTACTCGAGGATCAACGGGAGTCGCCGGACGATGTCGCGGTGCGTTCCTCGCCAGTACTCCTGCGCGGCGGGACGTGCGATGTCCTGGCGTAGTCGGACGGGCATGACCGCCGAGGTGGTGTGGATGAACTCCGCCATGGGATTCGAACCTCCTGGGTTTCTACAGCGGCTGCAGGTCGAGTCGGCCCCACAGCACGAAGACCGCGGCCGCGACGAGCACGAGCGTGACCGGGACCTTCACGAACTCGCGGTACCGGAGGTCGACGACGGTGGCGCCGGCCATCACCACCGCGATCCCGCCGGCGGCGAGGATGGTCAGACCGGGCAGGACGCCCGTCGCGGCGGGAACGACCAGTCCGATCGCACCGGCCAGTTCGGCGAGCCCGACGAGCCGTACGCCGACCGGTCCGAACTCGTCGACCCATTCTCCGAGGGTGTCCCGGAGTGCTCCGATCGGCTTGACCAGCTTGAGTATTCCGGTACCGGCGAAGACGATCGCCAGGATGATCTGGACGGTCCACAGGGCCGCGTTCACGACATCACCCCGTCGCTTCGGGAACTGCGCTGGTTCACCGGACACAGGCTCCGCGGATGGTGTCGACGACCCGCAACGGATCGGCCGGGATCTCGTTCCCCCGCCAGGCCACGTGCTGATCCGGTCGGATCAGCACCAGATCGCGCTCGTAGAGCCGGCGGGCCCCGGGGTCGCGGATGTCGACCACGGTGACCGGAACACCGCGTTCGGTCGCGGCGGCGATCAGCGGGTCGGTGTCGACATCGGCGAAGCGCAGCAGTGTGAAACCCGAGGCGAACAGGTCGAAGATCGCGCGCCCGTCCTCGAGGAAGACACTCGGGGGACGGACACCCGGTCTGGTTCCCGGCACGTAGACATCGGTCCGGTACGCAGGTGCAGAGGAACCGTGCTCGTGACAGATCGCCGGTGATCGGTCATAGCGGTAGCCGAATTCGATTCCCATCGCCTCGTTCTCGAGGTTGCCCAGATCGCTGATCTCCCGTCCGATCCGACGGCGCGTGCGTTCACCGCTCCACCCCTCACCGTGCATGGCGCTGCGGAAGGTCGACATGATCGCCGCGCGCACCAGGCTGTGCCGGCTCGCCGCCTCGCGGTTGCGCAGTGCCACATGTCTGCGCTCGGCGCCGTATGCGGTGAGCAGCCCGGGCGCACCCCACCCCTGGAGTCGGGCAGCCAGCGCCCACGCCAGGCCGGCCGCGTCTCCGACGCCCGTGTTCATCCCGTATCCACCGGTGGGAGTCACCTGGTGAACTGCATCTCCGGCGAGCCAGATACGTTCTCTGCCATAGGATCGGGCCACGGTCAGCCGCGGGGTCCACGCATTCGCCACCAGGACGTGCATGTCGAATCGCAGTCCGAGACGCTCCTGGACGAACTCGCGTGGATCGATCGTCGAGGCGTCGACCCCGACCCCGAGTGGCGCGTGCAGGGTGAAGATGTCCTCGTCGTTCTGGGAGATGAGCGCCCAGCCCTCGGGGGACTGCAGATGCCAGGCCGCCGAGAGGAGTTCGGCAACTCCTCGGTCGGAGGTGGTGAAGTGCACCAGGTAGAACCGGCCGTCCGGTGGAAGCTCTCGGCGAGCGGCGTACTGCCGCACGATGTTTCCGACGACACGTCGCACGCCGATCTCCTTGCACACCAGCGTGCGCAAGTCCACCTCGTCGAGTTCGATGCCCAGGTGGCGACGCACCAGACTGCCCGCGCCGTCACAACCCACGAGGTATTGCGCGGTGATGGTGTGCCGCTCACCGGCGGTGCTGCGGAGATACGCCACCACACCGTCGGCGGTCTCGTCGATCGATTCCAGCGACCATCCGTACTGCAGATGGACACGGCGCGAACGTGCCTGGATGAGATCGCGAAGGGCCGGCTCGAGGAGAACCTGCGAGACGCGCATCGGTGGTTCCAGGGGCAGAGTGCCGTCGGCGCAGCCCTCGATCCGTTCGCGGGTCCGGTCGACACTGCCGTAGACGAACGACGCCAGTTGCCATCCCGCCGCTTTCGTCACCCAGGACACGGTGGTCGGCCGATCGGAGGCGATGGCGACCTTGCGCAGCTCATCGGCGATGCCGAGGCGCCGATACAGTTCCATGCTCCGCCCGTTGGTGATGTCCATCTTGGGATGGCGGGTGGTGTCGGTGTTCCGCTCGATCACGACGGCGTCGATCCCATGGTGCTCGAGTTCGAGCCCCATGGTGAGGCCCACCGGCCCGCCTCCGACCACCAGCACGGAGGTCCGGTCGGGCAGTTCCGGACGCGGTCGCGCGTCGGCTCCCTCTGCCATCACCAGGGGATGAGTCATGCCAAGGCCTCTCGTAGACGTGGATCACATTCGCCGGATCACAACGATCGACTTCGATTTGAACACATATGTTCAATCCGGGTCAAGAATGTCTCACAGATGGGCCCAGAGTGGTCGACATCATGCTCATTGACACTCGACTCAGTCTTGACAGGCAGCGAAAGTACACACTTGCTCAACCTCGAACAATATTGTTCACTGAACGGCGTCCGATGGATGCCGCCCACGCATCCGCCCGATAGTGATCCGGCAGGAGTCGAGGCCGATGACAGTGCAGCCCGCACCCACCCCAACCGCAGACGATGAACCGAGACCGATCCGGGAAACCCAGCGATGACCGCCCCCACAACGATTCTGCGAACACCCATGCAGATCGGCACCCTGACCGTACCCGGACGCGTCATCAAGTCGGCCACCAGCGAAACACGTTCCAGTGAAACCGGTTTCGTGACCGACGAGCTCCTGGAGTTCTACGAACCGATGGTCCGTGCAGGCACGCCGATGATCATCACGGGCAACCTCTACGTGTCGCTGCAGGGAAAGTCGGCGAATCGTCAGTGCGGGATCGACGCCGACGACAAGATCGCCGGCCTGCGAGAGTGGACCGAACTCGCCCATCGCGGAGAGAGCGCGATCATCGCGCAGCTCAACCACGGTGGTCGTCAGATCGCCGTTCCCGCGATCCCGAACCAGCGCACCGTCTCGGCGTCGGCGGTCCGCGAACCTCTCTACGGCTCCCGGCCAAGACCCCTACGGCTCGACGAGATGCCGCTGATAGCAAGATCTTTCGCCGATGCCGCAGAGCGCGCGCACAAGGCGGGATTCGACGGCGTGCAGATCCACGCCGCACACGGCTACCTGCTCAACCAGTTCCTCACACCACACACCAACCGACGCACGGATGCCTACGGGGGCACGGTCGACCGTCGGATGCGCCTGCTCCGCGAGGTGTTCGGCGCGATCCGCGAACGCGTCGGCGACGAGTACCCGATCCTGATGAAGGTCAACGGAACCGACGCGCTGCCCCTGCGGCGCGGAGCATCCCTCGACGACATGGTCCACGTGGGCAAGGTGATGCAGGAGGAGGGTCTCGACGCGATCGAGATCTCCCGCGGCCACTATGAATCGTGGCCGGGCAATGTCCTCGGCCGGTTCGGCGGATTCGTCAAGGCGGAGGTGGCCGAGGGGTCGGCGATGGGTCTGCCGGCGTACCGCCGCTGGGCCATGCGGGCCACCGCACCGGTGACCGAACGGGTCGCCGACCGGATCGCCCCGATCACCGAGGGTTTCAACCTGCCCCAGGCCGAGCGGTTCACGGCGTCGCTCTCGATTCCCGTGATCTGTGTGGGCGGCTTCCACACCGCGGCGGCGATGGCCGCCGCGATACATACGGGTCGCTGCGATGCGGTGTCCGTCGCGCGTGCCTTCGTCGCGGATCCGCTTCTGTACCAGCACCTCGACACCCCGGACCAGAACGCCCCGGTGTGCGGCTTCTGCAACGGGTGCATCGCCCGGCACGGCGGTATGCCCATCACCTGCTACAGCGAACCCATCCGCGGACGCCGCGATCGCATGCTGGCGCTGCTCGCCGCAGAGTCCCCCGACCCCGATCCGTCAGCAATCAAGGAGATACAGCAATGACCTTCGGACGCAGCAAGAGCCCCATCCAACTCACCGGAACATCGGTCGCGGTCACGGGTGCCGCGGGCGGGATCGGCAAGGCGATCGCCACCGCTTTCGCAGCACAGGGCGCACGGGTCACCCTCGGGGACCTCGACGGCGACAAGGCCGCAGCGGCCGCCGCCGACATCGGTCACGGGGCCGTCGGCGTCGCCCTCGATGTCAGCGACACCGATTCGTTCACCTCGTTCCTCGACCACGCCGAGCAGACGCATGGCCCGCTCGGGGTCCTGGTCAACAATGCGGGGGTGGACTGGATGGGAGTGTTCCACGACGGCGACGACGCCATCTCCCGGCGGGAGCTCTCGGTGAACCTGATGGGACCGGTGATCGGATCACGCCTGGCGCTACGGCGGATGCTCCCGCGGCAGCAGGGGCACATCGTCAACGTCGCCTCCGGTGCGGGTCGGCTCCCCCAGCCGGGCAGCGCGGTGTACACCGCGACGAAGCATGGGGTCGTCGGCCTCACCGAGTGTCTGGACCTGGAGTACCGCAAGAGCGGGGTCCGGTTCTCGCTGCTCCATCCCGGCTACATCGACACGGCGATGACCGAGGGCACGTCGCGGCCCTCCCCACTCGTGCCGGCCGCAACCCCTGACGACTGCGCCGATGCGGTGGTGAAAGCCGTGCAGCACAACATCTTCAATGTCTGGGCGCCGGGCGATCTGGGATTCTCCATCAAGTTGTCCCAGATCGTCGGCCGGCGCATTCGCGATCGGGTTCTCCTCGCCACCCGGGTCGACAAGATCGCCGAGAAGGTCGAACCCACGGCCCGCGCCGACTACTACGACCGTGCATTCAGGACCACCACGCGGACCGGCGCCGAGCCGGCCACCGACGAGCCCTCCGACGAAGACCTCTCCACCGGACCCCGTGGACGAGTCTGACGGCACCCCGCCACGACCTGGGTCACGGTGACCGGCCGTATCGGCCACCCGGCGCCGGTTCGCCGTGGGTGGGCGGAGACCAGGAGCTCTCCGCCCACCCACGACTCAGTGCTGAAGTCGGGGCAGGTCCGCCCGTGCGATGGTCCGCGCCTGCGGGGGATCGATACCCAGCGCCCGCAGCGTCAGCTCGGCGGCCTCGGCTCCGGCGTCCCGCCAGGTCTGATGGCCTTCCAGGACCATCCACATGGCGCTGATCGTGGTACCCAGGATCAACGAGACCACGCTGTCCACATCGAGGTCGGAGACCTGATAGCGCTCGGTGGAGATCCCGTCCTCCAGATCCGCCTTTGCAGGCCCGGCCATCCAGGACCGCAGCACTTCCTCGTTGAGTCCGAACTTCACCGCGAACCGTCCCAGCGTCGGGTTCTCGTGCGCGTACCGAATCCACAGCCGCATACCGGTGGCCAGGCGTGCCGCCGGGTCCTCGATCCCGACGAAGCTGTTCGCCACCCGTTCGTGCAGGTCATCGCTGAGACTGCCGACCACCTTTTGGAACAGGTCCTCGATCGAGCCGACGTTGCGGTACAGGGTTCCCCGCGCCACGTTGGCCGCAACGGCGAGTTCGCTGAAAGTCACCCCGGTGGGCCCCTTCTCCACGAACAATCGTGCAGCGGCGTCGCTGATCCTCTGCTCTGTAGATGACACGGTTGCCTCTTTCAGCGATGAGCTCCGTCAAGCGCGGACAGTGCACACAACTGTACGACCTGACCCGGGCATCAATGCAATGACACAGAGTGATCAACATACGAACACCAATGTTCAGTTGGCCGGGACCCGCCACCGCCGACACATGTGTGCGCAGCTCACAACTTGAACAAAATTGACAGATTTTGAACATTTGTGTTCTAGTGTGATGCACGGCACTGCGCCGATCGATTCCACGCATCGTCCGCCACCGGCCCGAACCACGTCTACGCACGCCCTTCCCCGTGACCATCCGACATGCCACGCGCACCGGGCCTGCCGTGATCGCCCGACCAGTTCGGCCGCGACGCCCACGACTCCTTCGCCGAAGAGAGGACCCGCCGATGGCGCCCGTCGCCTCCCATCTCTCCCGGGTACAGCGTTCCCGCGCCCTGCGGATGCTCGTTGCCGTCTTCATCACCGTTCCGCTGGTCGCATCCGCGATCTACATGTGGATGATGTGGGACCCCACCGAGACCGTCGGTGACATGCCCGTCGCGATCGTCGACAACGATCGCCCGGTGGGACAAGGCCCGCAGCGCATCCACGCGGGCGCAGATGTCGCACGAAATCTCGTCGAGACCAAGCCCCTCGGCTTCCACCTCGTCGATGCCCGCACCGCCGACGCCGGCCTCGCGAACGGCGACTACTACTTCGTGGTCGAGATCCCCGAGACCTTCAGTTCGACCCTCTCACTCATCGGTTCGTCGACGGTGGCCCCCGCTCTCATCACCGTCAGATACAACGACAACAACACCCTCAAGGCCTCCAGCATCGGGGCCGCCGCGATGAGTCAGATCAACGCGGCCGTACTCCGCGGGGTATCCAGCACCACCGTGGGCACCCTGGTCGACGGCGTCGATGATCTGGGACAGGGTCTGCGGCAGGCCGCCGACGGATCGGGACGGTTGGCCGACGGCACCGACCAGTTGAGCACCGGGCTCGACCAGCTGTCGACCGGGCTCGGCGGACAACTCGCACCCGGGATGAGCCAGGCCGCCGACGGTGGCCGGCAGCTCGCCGCTGGGTCTGCCCAACTCGCGACCGGACTGACCCGATTCCGGGACGGCACAGACCAGTTGGGTGCCGGAGCCACACAGCTCGCCGACGGGATCGACACACTCGTCGGTGGTCTCGACATCCGAGCGCTGAAAACCGCCGTTGCACAGGCCGAAGGCGTGCTTCCGCCCGGCAGCCCTGCACTCGCCCCACTCCGGTCCCAGCTCACCCAGGTCACCACCCTCGTCGACGGACTCGAGCAACTACGACAGGGAAGCCGGCAGATCGCCACCGAGCTGACCGATCCGGCGGCCCCGTACCGCGGTGGACTCGAACAACTCGTCACCGGCGGCCGACAGCTCGACGCCGGCGCAGCATCGCTGTCGGATGGACTGGGGCAGCTGGACTCCGGTGTGCGCGACGCCGTCGACGGTGTCGTGCGGCTCCAGGACGGGAGCCACCGGCTCCGTGACGGAGCCGGTCAACTCGACGACGGCCTCCGCGCGGGGACGCAGGGCCTGCCGGACCTGCAGAGCCCCGAAAAGCGAGCAAGCCTCGCCGAACTCCTCAGCACACCGGTCACCAGCGACCAACAGTTCGTCGCCCGCGCCCAGTTCTTCGGTCCGGGAGCGGCTCCCACCCTGCTCATCGTGGCGTCTGCACTGGTCGTGATCGTCGTCTTCATGTCGTTCCGTGCCCACGACTACGTCGCCGGAAGCCATCGGACACTATCGTGGCGCACCATGATCCGCAGGGCGGTCGCCGTGACCGGGATCAGCCTCGCCGTGATGGCCGCCCTCGGTGTGATCGTCTGGCACGTCCTCACCCCGTCCCCCGATCCCGCATCGCTCGGTCAGGTGATCGTCGTCGTCGCGGCGGCGACCGTCATGAATGTCGCGGTGACGTCGTTGTTGTTCACGCTCTTCGGCTATGCGGCCGGTGCGCTGACGTCACTCGCGTGGATGATGCTGCAGTTGTTCTCCTATGGCGGGGTGTGGATGGTGGAAACCCTTCCGGCGCCGTTCCGTTGGTTGCACCCGGTGAGTCCGATGACCTACTTCCGGGACGGTCTGATCGCGGCATTCAATGGTGCGGAAGGATTCTCGTCGGCGTTGACATGGATCGTCGGGATCGCGGTGTCGGCGCTGGCGATCAACCTGGTGGTGTGCAGGATTGCCCGACGCGCCGAACGCACACCCGCAGCCGCCGACGACACCGCCGCACCCGAGCGCACGGCGACCGAACAAGCCATGCCGTCCGTCTAGATCAGCAAAGGAATCCGCAGGTGATCGAACCCCTCTCGAATCCGCTTCGCACGCCGCTACGGATAGGACAGCTCACCGTGCCCGGCCGCCTCGTCAAGTCGGCCACCAGTGAGACCCGCGCAACCCACGATGGTCACGTCACCGACGAACTGCTGGAGTTCTACCGGCCCATGGTCCGGGCCGGAACCCCGCTCATCATGACGGGAAATCTCTATGTGTCACTGCAGTCGAAATCTGCCGGACGCCAGGCGGGTATCGACTCCGACGACAAGAAGTCGGGCCTCCGCGAGTGGGTGGATCTCGCCCACTCCGGCGGAAGCCGGTTGTTCGCCCAGCTCAACCACGGCGGGCGGCAGATGGTCGCCTCGGCCGTTCCGGGCGAATCCCCGGTGTCTGCCTCAGCGGTTCGAGAACCACTGTACGGAGTCCGGCCTCGCCCACTGCGTGGCGATGAGATCCCTTCGGTAACAGCTGATTTCGCAGATGCGGCCGAACGCGCGCGAGACGTCGGCTTCGACGGGATCCAGATCCATGCCGCGCACGGGTACCTGCTGAGTCAGTTCCTGACCCCACACACCAACCACCGCACCGACGCATACGGCGGCAGCCTGGAGAACCGGATGCGGTTGCTCCGCGAGGTGTACCGCGCGATCCGTGAACGGGTCGGCGACGAGTATCCGATCATTCTGAAGCTGAACGGAACCGACATGCTTCCGTTGCGGAAGGGTGCCACCACAACAGAACTGATCCGTGTGGCCCAGGTTCTCCGGGACGACGGGATCGACGGGATCGAGATCTCGCGCGCCCACTACGAGTCATGGCCGGGAATGGTCCTCGGACGGTACAAGGGATTCATCAGTGGCCAGATCCACGAAGGGTCAGGTGTCCACATGACCCGGCGTCGGCGACTGTCGTTTCTTGCTGCCGCACCGGTGATCGAATATGCCGCACAGCATCTGGCACCGGGATACGAAGGATTCAACCTTCCACAAGCGGCGCTGTTCACCGCGGCCCTCGACATCCCGGTCATCTGTGTGGGTGGCTTCCACACCCGAGCGGCGATGGAGGATGCGATCTCGAGCGGGCGATGTGACGCAATCTCGGTGGCGCGTGCGATGATCGCAGATCCCTACCTGTACCAGAACATCCACCGTCCCCAGCTGGATGCGCCGGTATGCGAATACCACAACGGGTGTATCGCCCGTTTCGGCGGGAGTCCCATCGACTGCTACGTCGAGCCGATTCGCCGGAAGCAACGACTGATGCTCGAGAATCGGCCCGACCCCGCCGACCCGTCATGAACCGTCCCGGCGTCACATGTCACGCCACACGGCCTCATCGTGGCAGCACCGCAACCACTTCACGGGCAGCAGTGGTCCACGCGGCGGTCGACGGTTGGGCAGGCAGGTTGCTGCCCACCAGCACCACGCTGACCACATGGTCGTCGGTGACCACCCACATCTGCGGGTAGTCGTCGGGCGGGGTGATGATCACCTCGCGGGCGATCCCGGGCACCGTCGTCGATCCCGGCTCGCTCAAGCCTGCGATGAGGTTGTCGGTGATCGGACCCGACTGTGGCTGTTGCACTTTGATGGTCCCGGTGAACGACAGGATGCCACCGGCGGTGAGGTAGTAGCTGCAGTTGTACGAGTCGGGTCGGCCCGGGTTGATCAGCCGGGTGTCGTCCCCGTCGTCGAGGGTCACCCCGGCCAGCGCGGACATCTGGGCGCCGGTGAGCAGGCAGTCGCTGGGCAGGACGTGGTCACGCAGCTGGGGACGGGGAGTGCCCGGCGTCGTCCGCGTCGGAAAGCTCCGCGGCGTGTTCGACGGGGCGGATGTGGTGGGGCCAGACGCTGTTGTGGTGGAAGCGCCGTGCTCCGCCGGGTTCGCATAGCCGACACCCGCGTTGGTGGCGATCGGTTCACCGGATATGGGGCGTGAGCACCCGGCGACTCCGCCGACGGCGACCACTGCCGCACCGACCACCGCGAAGGTCGCCGTCCATTGTCGGCGACGCCACCGTGACCTCCGCGAATCAGGCTGGTGTATCACCGACTTCAGTGTCCTCACGCTCGGCAGCGTACCGCGCCATGTCCTCACGCTCGCCGGCCGCGTTCGGATAGAACAGCCACACCAGCAACGCTCCGGTCGCCACGATGACGATCGCCGCCGTGTAGGCGCGAGTATCCCCCTGCACGAAGGCATCCCGTGCGGCACTGATGATCTGTTCGCTGTACTGGGGATAGCGTTCCGCCAGGTCGGCGGCACTGGCGAACGACTTCGTCAACGCCGCCTGGGTCTCGGAGCTCACCTGGGCTGCGTTCGGCGAATCATGGATGGTCTCGGTGAGCGCCTTGGCGTACCCGGCGGTCAGGATGGCGCCGAGCACCGACTGCATGATCGCCCCACCGAGGTCGCGCTGCAGATCCGACGTACTCGACGCCATACCCGCACGTGACACCGGCACCGATCCGGTCAGCGAATGCGACGCCGGCGTTCCCGCGAACCCCACACCCACACCGATCAGCATGTAGGTGCCGATCACCGCCCACAGTGACGCCGAGTCACGCCAGAAGACCTGTGCCACCACCAGTCCCGCGATGATGAAGGCATAGCCGATGATCAGCGTGTACCGCGATCCGATCGACTCGACCATCTTGGCCGACTGCGGGGCCACGATCACCATGGCGGCCGCAGCCGGCAATGCGAGCGCACCGGCTGCGAGCGTGGAGTAACCGAGCACGTTCTGCAGGTACTGCTGGCCGATGAACATGGCGCCCATGAGTGTGCCGAAGATGATGATGCCGCCGAGCGCGGCCACCCAGAACGTCGGTCGGGATGCGATACGGAAGTCGTAGAGGGGTACGCGAATCCGTAGCTGGCGCCACACGAAGACCAGTGTCGAGATCACCGCGACAGCGGTGAGGGTCCAGACCGCCGTACCCATGTCGCCGAGTGGGGCGAAGTTGATGGCCAGGACGGTCGCACCGACGAGCACGATGGACAGCACGCCGGAGAAGTTGTCCACGCCGACCGCGGTGTCGCCGCCGTCTTTCGGAACCAGGAACCACGCCGCGGCCAAGGCGATCACCGCGAGCGGAATGGTGACCAGAAAGACCGACTTCCAGTCGAACTGCTCCAGCAACGCACCCGACAGCACCGGGCCCATCGCCGAGATGGCGCCGCCGATCGCCGACCACGCCGCGATCGCGGACGTTCGTTTGGCGCCACCCCACAGCGCGGTGATGATCGCCAGCGTCGTCGGATATGCCAGACCGGCGGCCACGCCACCGAGGACACGGGCGCCGAAGAGCACGTTCGGGTCACCCGCGAACCCGGCGATCAGCGACGCCGGGAGGGTGAGCAGCATGCCCGCGACCAGCAGCCGCTTGCGGCCGTACCGGTCGCCGAGCACACCGAAGTACAGCACCGACGCCGCCAGACCGAGCGAGTATCCGACGGCGATCAGGTTCAGCTGGGTGGAGCTGGCGTCAAGGGCACGACCGATGTCGGGCAGGGCGACATTGGCGACGGCCAGGTTGATGTTGGCGACGCCGGCGACGAGGATCAGTGCCGCCAGTACCAGCTTGGCGCGGGCCGGGGCCCGATCGTCATTGGTCCGGGTGTCCGTGGTGGTCACCCGCTGAGCGTACGTTGACCAGCGTGTTCGCGCGGGTTTTGTGGGGTTCCGACCCCAGTGCCATGCCTTCCGGCACGAGTGGGGGTTCTCGGCGATCCTCGAATCGACGGAACTCGGACCGGTCGATCTCGGACCGCACTACCCGGGATATGTGGTGACCGTCTTCCCGGTGAGTGGGTCGCGCCAGACGATCGCCCGGTCGATGAGCATCGTCGGAATCCACAACCCCAGATGCTTGCGATGATGATCGGCACGACACAACGGCATCAGGTTGAACTCGACGGTCCATCCACCGCTCATCGGGTCGGCATGGTCGAACTTCACGACATGGTCGAGCTCGCAGTCCGAGGCATCCCGGCCACAGCCGGGATAGCGGCAGATCTTGTCCAGCGCCACGACCTTGTCTCGCAGCCACTCCGGTGGCCGATACCTCAGCGCCCACTTCGGCGGGACCCTGTACCCGCCGTGTCCCGATGGATCGGCCGGTGGTGCAGGGCCGCGATCGGAGGCCAGGTCGACGGTCTGCCAGGCAGCGAGATTCCGGCCGATCGCGACGAGACCGATACCGGGGTCCCCGAGTTCGGGCAGATCGAGCTCGGGCACATCCATTCTCGTCACCAGCTGCCCGTCCGCGATGTCGTGCCAGTGCTGCGGATCGATCGCCCCGTACCCGACCAACCGGGGCGACGCGATGCCCGCCGGATCGGTGATCACCGTGAGGGACGACTGGGGAGGCAGTGGCGGGTGCGGCGGGATGAGTGCGACCGGGAGCCGCGGCGACGGCTCCTCGTCCTCCGGCGCCCGATCCGGATCGGATTCGGGCTCCACCGGCGGATCGTCGTCGGTGTCGGCGGCGGCTTCCTGCCCTGATTCCGACTCGTTCTCGGTCTGGACATCGGACCGGGGTACATGGTCCAGATCCAGTTCGGGATCCCGTTGAGGGACCGGGGGCAGCGGAATCCCCCGATTGCAGAACTCGTCTCCGCACGCGCACTCCAGAATCTCACCCGGCATGCCCTGGATCTCCTTGAGCGCCGCGACGCGCAGCCGTCCCAACGGTCGCGGGTCGCGGGAGCACACGCGCTCGGTGATCAGATCACGGATGCGGCCGGCCAGAAACAGGCCGACCTCGGCCGGCACCGTCGCATGCACGTTCACGTGACCGTGCGCCTCGTCGGTGACCGTGACGTTCTGTTCTGCCTCCGCGAAATCCTTCCGACGGTCGGCCGCGGCATCGGGATCCAAGGCGATGACCATCTCCGCGATCTGGTTACGCAGGGTGCGGTCGGCGGTCGGCCGATCCGCCAATGCGATCGCCCTGATCTCGGCGAAGGCCCGTACCTCCGGGTCGGTCAACACGGCGAGTTCGGACACCATGACCGAGGTGCGGGAGAAACTCCACCGACCGTCCAAGAATGCCACACGCACGCTCGGCCAGTCGGCCAGGGTGAGCGCCAGCCACATCCATTCACGCGCGACCTTCACCGGCACACTCAGCGCGATGGCCATCTGGGACGCCGCGGTCTTGTCCACCTGCCGCGCGATGTGTGGCGTGCCGATCGGCGCGGTGACGAGCATCTGGTCCAGCGTGTGCTCGGCGATCCGATTCGCGGCGAACACCTTACGCGCCATCAAACGATACTCATCACGCTGCAGCGATTCCGCCACCGCTCCCACCTCGGTCGATGAAAGGTGCTGGAGTCGAGCGTAATCGGTGACCGGATCGGTGAGAGTGAACATCAACACGACGTCGGCGGTTGCGGCGGTATCGGCGGCCATGTGTTCCTCCCCCGGAGTGGCTCGATCTTGTGTTCCATCATAAGTTGCAGGTCTGACACAAACCGTTGTGCGCCCAGCTTGACCCACGTCGCGGATCGACCACCAACCGGAGTACCTCACCCAACCACCCACCAGCACAGCGTGATTGAACCGACGACAAACGCAACAAAGCGAGACAAACCCCGGTCGACCGGCACCCAACAACGCCCACCAGCACAGCGGTTACGAACATCCCCCTCTCACCAGGCTTCGACACGGGTCCTCGCCCAGCGGCTCGGTCCCGGCTCAACCACCAACCGGAGCGGCTCGGTCCCGGCTCAACCACCGATCGACGTTGGGGCACATGGTGGTTGAGCCGATGAGGAGCGCAGCGACGAGACGTGTCGAAACCTCTGCCGGCCGATCTCGACGGGTGACTACGTCGACTCGAGGCCCTCGTAGTCGACCAGACGACCCTGGACGTAGACCTCGGCGATAGCGGGCTCACGCAGACCCATCAGCAAGGTGAACAGCTCCTGATCCCGGGCGAGTTGCTCGTCGTCGGAACGGATTCCGCAGTCGAGAGATCTCGCCAGCGGCAGCCAGCGGTCGGGCTCGATCACCAGGAAGTCGGCCTCTTTGCCGACGTCGAAGTTGCCGAACCGGTCCTCGGCGTCGAGGGCACGGGCACCGGCCAGGGTGCCGGTGAACAGCAACTCCGCCGGATTCATCGAGTAACCGGCGTCACCCGGCTCGGAGATGTGCACCTTGAACGCGTCGGACAGAACACGCGAGATCAACCACTCATCACCCGCACCGCAATCGGTTCCGGCGGCGACGGTCACCCCGGAGGCGACCGTGCGAAGCCAGGGCATGGTGCCCGACCCCAGGAACAGCTGAGAGGTCGGGCAGTGTGCGATCGAAGTTCCGGTCTCGGCCATCCGGGCGAGTTCGGTGTCGGTGCAGTGCACGGCATGCGCCAGCACGGTGCGCCGGCCGAGCAGACTCTTGCCACCGGTCGCCGATCCGGGCAGGAACTTGCCGTCGTAGGTGTCGAGGTACGAGTCGACCTCGAAAAGCTGTTTCACCGTGTCGATCTCGCCGGTTCCCGGCCGATTGTTCTCGTTGAGATGGGTGTGCACGTACACACCGGCGTCGGCGACCTCGCCGTACAGCTCGCCGAGCGAGGTCAGCGTCTGCGTGGTGACCGACAACGTGAACCGGGGCACGATCGCGGTGTGCAGCAGAGCACTCCGCCCGCGGCGCTCACCCTTTCCGTGCCAGGTCGCGATCTCCGCGCGGGTCAGCGCTATCGCGTCGGCCTCCGAGGTGAGCAGCGGTGCAGCCGATTCGGGGCCGACCGTCTGGATGCCACGGCCACTCACGGTGCGAAGACCGGCCGTCAGACTCTCGCCGAACAATGCGTCCTGCGCACCGGGGAACGCCGACCCGAACACCATCGCCGCGGTGGTACCGGTCGATACCCGGCGGGCGGTGAAGTCGCGGGCGACCATCTCGGCGAAACCGGCGTCGGCCAGTCGCGCCTCGGCGGGAAAGATGCACGTGTTGAGCCATTCCAGCAGCTGGCCGCCGCCGTAGGCGTCCAGCGAGTAGGTCTGCGGGAAGTGGATGTGGGCGTCGACGAACCCCGGGATGATGTAGGCGGAACCGTGATCGTGGACGTCGCGGTCCGGCACATCGGTCAGCGGGAACGGGAGTTCGGTACGCGGACCGCAGAACTCGATGACACCGGTCTCGTTGTCGTAGGCCAGCGCGCCGGTCGGGATGTCGACGAGTGCGGCGGCGGCCTCGCCGACAGCCGGGCTGCCCGCGATGTGGATGATGTGCCCGAGGTGAACATGAGTACTCACCTACACAACCGAAGCACAACTTCGGCGTTTCGGCACGCCCAGCACCCGACGCCACACTCAGATGGTGTGACCGTCCCACTCGTGGTCGTGCATGAAACCCTCCGCGAGTCCCACCCGGTACTTCACACAACTGCGCAGGATTCCCGCGTAGGCGGCGGGCAGCAACACCCCCGGCTTGCGATCCCCGGGCACGCCGATCACGTCGTCGAAGGTCCGCATGTCGTGGAAGTACTGCCCCATGGTGCGGCCCTGGCGGGCGTCTGCCCTCCACCCGTAGAGCGCCATCCCCACCTTGATCATGCGTTCGACGTCGTCGTCGGGGGTGATCAGCTCGTCGTTGGTGCCGAAGAACGCCCGGTCGACGCGATTGTGTGGCCGGAACATCATGATCCCGCTGGTCGCGCGCGGGTTGCATTCGATGCTGTACAGCCCGTCGTCGGGGTGATCGATGAAGTCGAACCCGACCTGCCCGGTGAAGCCGGTCCCGGCCAGGATGTCCGACACCCAGTCGAAGATGCCCTGGTGGTGGACGTTGGTGAACGACAGGCATGAGCTGCCGCCGATGGCGTAGCCCACCGGATAGGTGGCATGGGCGAAGATCCTGCCGTCCCGCACCACCGAGTACGTGCAGTACCGGTCACCGTGCAACCACTGCTGCGCGAGCCACGGGTTGTCGGCGTCGAACTCCAACCAGTCCATCGGATCGCCCGGGTACACCTTGTGCACCTTCTGCGATCCACGCGAATAGACCTGCTTGACCGCGAACGGGCCGTCGAAGTCCAGCGCGGCGATCTCCGCACGCGACGCGAACTGTGCGTACTTCAGCGTCGGGACACCCTGCTCCTCGAGCATCGCCTGGAACTCGAACTTGTTGTGCAGCCGGTTCTCCAGCTCGAAGTCGGAGAGGAACAGCTGACATTCCGCCGGGAACAGCCCCTGCATCATCGACAGCACGTCGGTCTCCTCATGGATCGGGATGACCATGTCGACGGCCTCGGCCCGGACGATCCGAGCCAGCTCACGGCAGTATTCCTGCGGTGCGAACTTGGGTGGCGGCACCTTGTGGAACCCGGTGACCGCATTCGACACCCGGGTGATCGCCACCGGGATGCTGTCGACAGTGGTCACCCGATGCCCGCCGGCCGCCAGCAGTCGTGCCAGGTTCAGGGAGAGAAACGACCGTCCGAAAGTGATGAGCACGTGTTTGCCGGAAGAGGTCACCCCGGTGAGTGTAGTGCTCCGGCCACCGGCCACCGCCGACGCAGCACACCGGCCGACTCCGGCCCCGACACGATGGCAGTGTCGGAATAGCCGGGCGGCAATCGGTGTTCGTCTTAGCTGATTGTTAGGTTGTGGTTGCCGGTCGCACAGGAGGACCGGCGCCGAACGGGCCGACTGGGGTGGACCGGGCGGCACGAGGTCTTCGGGAGGCACGGATGCTCTTTCTCATCGGAGTGGTGTCCGCATGTCTTGCCGCGGTTGCCTACGGAATGTCGACGGTGTTGCGTGCCCTCGGTGCACGCCGAGTGGCCCAGGCCGACCGTGAACGCGGCGTCGACGACACCAATGCCGCCGGAGGCCCGACCCTCACCTCGACGATGTCGACGCTGGTCGACCCGTCGTTCATCCTCGGCACGGTGATGGTGGTGATCGGCTTCGCCGGCGGCGCCATCGCCGCACGATTCCTGCCGCTGTTCCTGTCGCAGACCATCGTGTCGGCGAACCTCATCGTCACCGCCCTGCTCGGCACGATCATGCTGAACATCGCCCTGCACACCCGCGACTGGGTGGCGATCTGGCTGGTGGTGCTGTCGCTGTGCCTGCTCGGTTTCTCCTCGTCCACCACCACCGGCGAGGGTGAGGAGGCCTCGATCCACTGGGGCCTGTTCATGACCACGCTCGTCGTGGCCGGACTGGCACTCGCCGCCGTCTACAAGCTCGGCAGGCACGGGGCCATCGTCGGCGGCGCGATGTCGGGTCTGCTGTTCGGCATCATCGCGATCTCGGTGCGCATCCTCGACGGCGTCCACCCCTTCCAGCCGACGACGCTGCTCCTCGACCCCGCCGCCTGGACCATCGCGGTGGCCGGTGCGGTCGGCTTCTTCGTGCAGACCGTCGCACTCCAGCTCGGTGCGGTCAACGGTGTGACCGCCGCCCTCGTGGTCGGCGAGACGGCCGGCCCGAGCCTGGTGGGTGTGGTCTTTCTCGGCGACACCGCGAAGGCCGGTCTCGGCTGGCTGGCGGTGGTCGGCTTCATCGGCGCATTCGTCGGCGCGGTACTCGTCGCCTGGTATGGCTCGGGCGATCCCGATCACTTCGGTGAGGCCCCGCCGATGAAGGGCGGCTGGCGTCGCGGACGTGAGGAACCCGACGACGAGGTGGAGTTCGACGAGCTCGAGACCATCGACGAGACGGCTCCCGACGTGCCGCGCATTCCGCCGGTCCCCGACGACGCCGCCGCACTCAGCTGCGACCTCGTATCGGATCTCGGCGCCGGTCGCGACCTCGGGTCCCGCCCCGATCCCGACGCTCGGCCCGATGACGAGACCGAGGACGAGACCGACCGGGGTCCGGTGCGCAACGGCCTCGGCCGCCGCCGCTCCCGCTGACCGATCCGGTGCTGCCGATCGATACCGGCAGGCCCCGCGCCCGTCCTTGACAGGTCTCGATGCCCACCGACAAGGTGGGGGCATGACCTCGACTGCGCCGTCTCGGGCGCGCCGTGCCTACGACGCCCTCGAGCCGTTCCACGTCCTGGCGTATTTCAACCGCGGGCTGGGCGCCGCCACCCGGGAGACCGGTCTCGACCAGTTCGCCTTCTACACCGGCACGCGCGGGGCACCGCTCGGGGACTGCTCGTCGGCTGTGGTCGCCGCCGCCTTCGTGAACTTCAATCCGGAACCTCTGCGCGCGAGTTGGGACAGCGCCCGCGCCGTCGGCCTGGACCGGCTGTCGGAGGTGCGCTACCGGATGCTCGACGAGCAGTATCACGCGATCCTCGGTGATGCCGCCGACCACCCATTCCTCACCGAGGCCGCCGACCGCATCCTGACCGCAGCCGCCGGCCTGCCGACATCGGGACGGCCGCTCGGGGCGGCCTGGCTCGCCGCCGAACCACCCCACGAACCCGCCGTACGCCTGTGGCATGCGCTGGCCGTTGCACGGGAATGGCGCGGCGACAACCACATCGCGGCGTTGGTCGTCGAGGGGATCAACGGGATCGAGGCGTGTACCTTCCACGAAGCGCAGCTGCCCGACCCGACGGTCCGGCGCCGCGTCCTCGGCCGCGACATGACCCTGCTCACCCGGCAGTGGTCGGAACGGCAGTGGGAGGACAGCGTCGACCGGCTGATCGACCGCGGTCTGGCCGAACGCATCGACACCGGGCACCGGCTCACCGCCGAGGGCGCAGCCCGGTATGACGACATCGAGGCGACCACCGACGCGTTGACCGAACCACTTTGGGCGGCAACAGGTCTCGATGATGTCGTCGCGCAGCTCCGTCCGTTCGTCAAGACCCTCATCGACGCCGGAGTGCTGCCCGGGACGCGGCGCAAGGGCTGACCCGATCCCCCGGGCCGACTCCGGATCGCCGCGAGATCACCTCTCCCGCATGATGAGTGCGGCGATTCCATCCCGATCGGTGACGTCGAGTTTGGCGCACGCCCGGTAGATGTGACCTTCGACGGTGCGCACCGACACCGTCAGGCGTTCGGCGATCTGCTTGTTGCTCAGACCGGATGCCACCAGGTTGGCGATCTCGCGTTCCCGCGAGGTGAGCGGCAGCGGTTGTGCCGCCTCCAGCAGCGCCGGGGTACGCAGGCCACCGCAGGCCGCGGCCAGCCGGTTGGCCATCGACGACGACGCGACCGTCGCCGACCGTTTACCCGCGGCGTCGTGGATGCTGCTGGCCTGGGCGGCGATGTCGGCCGCCGACAGTTTGAACCCGAGTTCTTCGAGTTCGGCTGCGCAGACATCGAGTTCGACACTTTCACCGTCGGCCAGCGCGGCCGCATGCCGGGCATAGATCCCCGCGAGCGGACCGTCGATCAGCTCGGCGAGTTCGGCCAGTCGCGGGGCACCGGTGGTGTCACCGAAGCGGGCCGCGGAATGCCATGCCTCCGCCTCGATCGCGAGCTGGCCGGTCTCCGCAGCGGATCGGGCTGCGGTGTGGGCGAGTTCGATTCCCTTGGACACCACCCCGGCGGCAGCCGCCTGCCATGCCTCGGCGATCCCGAGCATCGGGTCGAACACGGCGACATGCCGGCCGCCGCGGGCCCGCGCACGGTCGAGGATCGCCTCGGCCCTGTCTGGCTCACCGAGTGCACTGAGTGCTTGTGCGAGAAAGACATACGCGGGGTGGTTCCAGGACGCCGAGTACTGCTCGCCGTCCAGCGTGGCGAGGGTCTGCTCGATCCGGCGGACCACCGCCGCACAGTCGCCACGTGCCAGTTCGATGGTCGAGACCAAGACCCCCGACATCGCCCAACTCAGGTATTGCGCGGTGTTGGCGAAGGCGACGTACCGCTGGACGGCCGCGTCGGCGTCGTCGAGCCGCCCGGTCAGGGTGAGCCCGAGCACCTCGCCGATGCCGGCCGGGTAGCGCAGCAGTCCGTCGGTGAAACGCTCGGCCTTGCGGGCACGGTCGGCCATGGGACCCAGCTCCGAGCCGCGGCCGGCGACCGCACGCGAGAGCATCCCGCCGAACACACCCCACTCGACCGCCCACGGCAGCGCCGACTTCTCGGCGAGGACCGAATCGGCCATGGAGATGGCGTCACCGATGCGATTCTCGAAAAGCGCACAGGCCGAGGCGATCCCGTCGACGATGCGCATGAGGTTCGCGTCGTCGACGCGGGTGCGGACGTCGTCGAGGATCTTCGCGGCGCGTTCGGCGTCGTTCATCACCCAGAACATGTTGCCCACACGCTGCAGCCCGATCCGCAGGGTCAGCGCCGAATCCAGGCCGGCGGTGTCGATGTCGGTGAGGATCTCCTCGGCCTGGTCGGGATGCCCCTGCCACATCAGTGCGCGTGAGAGCAGCTCCGCCTCGGCGGGTCCACCGCCCTCCTCGAGGGCGGCCCGTGCGAACCGCTCCCCCATCGGGGTCTGCGCGAGGTTCAGCGCATCGTCGGCCGCCGACGACAACAGGCTCAGATCCACCGCCGACGCATCGCTCTCCAACGCCAGCTCGGCCAGTCGGATCCGGTCGAGTGGGGTGTCGAGGCTGCGGCCCTTCAACGCGCGCACCAGGTTCCCGCGGAGTCGGCGCGACGACGCGAAACCCAGGCGACGGCGGATGACCTCGCCGAACAGGGGATGCTGGAAGCCGACGTTGAGGTCGCGGCCGGCACGCTCGATCCGCACCAGGCCGTCGATCTCGGCGTGCTCGATGGCCTCCTCACCGGCGAGTTCGGCCAGGACGTCGAGATTCAGCGGCTCACACAGACTCACGTACTTCAGCGAGGTGAGCACCGACTCGTCGAGCTGCTCGATCCGCCCCTCCAGCAGCGACGCCAGTTCGGAGGTGATGGCGGCGCGTCCGCGGAGCTGCCACACCCCGTTGACCTGCCGCAGGGTGTTGGCCTGCCGCGCCCCCTCGACCAGGTGGCGCAGGAACAGGGCGTTGCCGCCGGATGCTGCCCACATCCGGTCGGCCGAATGCTCCTCGAGCTGCCCGCCGAGCACCGATTCGACCAGTTCGACGCTCTGTTCCTTGGTGAACGGCGACAAGGTGATCCGCAGGAGGTGATTGTCCTTCCACAGCGACGTCACCGCATCCGGCACGGTCTCCCCACTGCGCACGGTGGCGACGATGTGCACCGCCCGGTCGATCGCCAGCTGATGCAGCAGCGTCGCCGACAGTTCGTCGAGCAGGTGGGCGTCGTCGACGCCGATCACCACGTTGCCCCCCGACAGCAGTGACTCACGGGCGGCGGCCAGGTAGGTGACCGGATCGCTCGACGTCGCCGGTCCCACCAGATGTGCGAACACGCCCAAGGGGATCGACCGCGCCGATTCCGTTCCGGCGACCCACCGCACGCCACCTTCGATTCCCGCCGTGACGTGACGGGCCAAGGTGGTCTTCCCGACCCCGGAATCCCCCGTCAACACCACACCGCACACCGAGGTCTCCCCGCGTAGTGCCGCGGAGATCGCCCGGTACTCATTCTCGCGCTCGACCAGAGGCCAGTTCGCCGGCATGCGATGGATTTTAGTCGGTTGATCAGGAGTTCGATACGTCGTGTCCCCGCGCCCACGGACACCGGTTGCCGATCAGGCTGTACACCGGCTGTGCGTTGGCTGTGGATCTATGCGTCGCGTCGGTCGGTGACGATCACACCGACCACGAAGATCACGATCGCCCAGGCCGCGAAATAGACCAGCGAGACCGTCGGCCCCCAGTGGTAGTCCGAGCCCTCCACACCTGACAGGAACCGGGTTCCGTTGCCGAACGGCAGCAGCGGCGCCGCCCAGTCGCGGACCTTGGGCACCGCGCCCAGGATCGTCTCGATCACGAGCATCCACACCAGCACCAGGGAGATCGCGCCGGCGGTCTGCCGGACCAGCGCGCCCACACCGATCGACAGCAACACGCACAGCGCGGCGAACACCGGGATGCCCCAGATCTGCCGGATCACGCCGGAACTGCCCAGGTCGATGCCGGTGATCCCGGCCTTGAGCATCAGCACGCAGATCACGGTGAGGATCAGCATGGTGAGAAAGGCCAGGCCCACGTAGACGATGGCCTTGGCGACCAGCGCGACCGGCCGCTTCGGGACGGCCAGGAACGTCGAGCGGATGGTGCCGAACCGGTGTTCGCTGGTGATGCCGAGAATCGCCATGATCATCAACACGATGACGGCGAACTGGTGCAACCCGATCAGTGCGACGAACAGCGTCTCGCCGTCGACCGGCCTCCCGTCGGTGTTCTCGGCGAGCCCGGCGAACAATCCGGTGACACCCAGCGACAAGATCACCGCGAGTCCCACACACCAGTAGGGAGATCGGATCGTGGTGAGTTTGATCTGCTCGGCCCGCAGTGCGCCGATCATCGGGGACCTCCGTCGAACGGTGTCGCCGGCGTCTGGGGTGACCCGGCGTGCGGTGGCTGCCGGGGAATCTGCCCCGATGGTGGCGGGGGTCCGGGGGAGGGCGGCGGGGGTCCGGGGGAGGGCGGCGGGGGTCCACCGAGGGGCGGGGTGGTCGGCGTCCCGCCGTGGTATTGCACCGACCCGGCGGTGATCGCCATGAACGCCTCCTCGAGCGAGGCCGTGTGGGCGGCCAGCTCGTGCAGGCGGATACCGGCGTCCCCGGCGACGTCGCCGACGCGGTCGGTGGTGACGTCGTCGATCGCCACCACCGGGCGGCCCTGTGCGTCGGCTTCCGGCCTCGGCGTCAGACCGACGGCGACCAGGGCGTCGTGCAGGCGCTGTGGTTCCGGGGTGCGGACCCGGACCGTGGTGCGGGCCGACGCGGTGAACTCGGCGACCGAGCAGCTCGTGATCAGCCTGCCCTGCCCGATGACGACGAGATGGTCGGCGGTCAGGGACATCTCGGTGAGCAGGTGGCTCGACACCAGCACGGTGCGGCCCTCGCGGGCCAGTTGCCGCATGAAGTTGCGGATCCAGACGATGCCCTCGGGGTCGAGACCGTTGACCGGCTCGTCGAACATCAGGGTGTGCGGGTCACCGAGCATCGCCCCGGCCAGCCCGAGACGCTGCGACATACCGAGCGAGAACCCGCCCGCCCGCTTCTTGGCCACCGATGTCAGGCCCACCATCTCGAGGACCTCGTCGACGCGGCGCGCCGGGAGGCCGTTGCTCACCGCGAGCCATCGCAGATGCGAGCGTGCGCTGCGGTTGGGATGGACCCAGCGGGCGTCGAGCAGGGCACCGACCTGCCGCAACGGGTTCTCCAGTTCCGCGTAGGGATGACCGTCGATGGTCGCGCGGCCCGATGTCGGACGGTCGAGTCCGAGCATCATGCGCATCGTGGTGGACTTCCCGGCCCCGTTCGGGCCCAGGAATCCGGTGACCCGACCCGGTTCCACGACGAACGAGAGATCGTCGACGGCGCGGACGCTCCCGTAGTCCTTGGTGAGGTTCTCGACCATCAGCACACGGCCGACACTACACACCCGGTGACGAGGCCAGGGCCCAGAAACGCTGGGGAATCCGTCCCGCCCCGGCGGCCAGCCGGCCCGCGGTCACCGCGTGCCGCATGGCGTGTGCCATCTGTTCCGGATCCTCCGCACGGGTCACCGCCGTGGCCAGAAGCACCGCATCACAACCCAACTCCATCGCGAGGGCGGCGTCGCTGGCGGTGCCGATGCCGGCGTCGAGGATGATCGGCACCTGGGCGGCCGCGACGATCATCTCGATGTTGTGCGGGTTGCGGATCCCGAGGCCGGTGCCGATCGGCGAGCCGAGCGGCATCACCGCGGCCACACCGAGATCGGCGAGGCGACGGGCGAGGACCGGGTCGTCGTTGGTGTAGGCCAGCACGACGAATCCGTCGTCGACGAGGCGCCGGGCGCCGTCGAGCAGTTCCACGGGATCGGGCAGCAGGGTCTTCTCGTCGGCGACCACCTCGAGTTTGACCCAGTCGGTGGCCAGCGCCTCCCGCGCGAGCTGCGCGGTGAGGACCGCCTCGGCCGCGGTGTGACTACCCGCGGTGTTGGGCAACGGTGCGATGTCCAAGCGCCGCAACAGATCCAGCACGCCGGTGGTCGACGACCCGCTCACCCGGCGCATCGCCACCGTGGTCAGGGCGGTTCCGGAGGCCACCAGGGCACGTTCGAGGACGTCGAGGTTGGCCGCCCCACCGGTACCCATGATCAGCCGGGATGCGATGTCGCGGTCGGCGATCCGGAAGACGTCGCCTGCTCCGGTCACGGGACTAGCCACCCTGCACCGCCGTGACCACCTCGACCTCGGCACCGTCGGACAGTGCCTCGTCCCAGTGCCGCCGCGGCAGCACCGCGCCGTCGACGGCGACCGCGATCCCGGTGTCGGGCAGGCCCAGTGCGGTGAGCAGGGTGCGGACGGTGCCGCCGGCGTCGAGCTCCGTGGCATCCCCGTTGACGGTGATGGTCATCCTAACCCTCCGGTGGTGGTCGATTGATCGGAAGTAGTTGTGGTGGAATACGTTTCGTCATCCGAATCGGCGAGGAGCGCGGCGAACACGTCGGCGGTGTAGGGCGCCAGCATGATTCCGTTGCGGCCGTGACCGCACGCGATCAGCACCCGCTCGTCGAGGCGGCGGATGATGGGCAGCCCATCGGGTGAACACGGCCGGAAGCCGACGCCGACCTCGGTGAGGGTGTACTCGCGGAGCCCGGGATAGACCTCGACGGCGTCGGCCAACAGATCGGCGACCCCACCGGCCCGGGCGCCCGGCGTACCGCTGCGCCACTCGTGCGCATCTCCCTCGTATTGTGTTGCGCCGACGACGATCCCGTCGGACCGGGGTACCAGGTAGACCGTCCGGCCGTCGACCCGCGCGCGGATCACATGCCGGGGCGGGGGCACGGTCCAGCGATCGGCCCGCAGCCGCAGTACCTCCCCTTTGGCCAGATACACCGGCGCGTCGGGCCAGAGATCGGCGATCCCGGCGCCGGCGGCGAGCAGGATCCGGTCGGGGCGGTATCGGTCGAGGTCGGCGAGGTCGGCGATCCGGCCCGACTCGAGCCGTGCACCGGCCGCGGTCAGGGCGCCGCGTAACGCGGCCAGCAACCGGCGGTTGTCGACCGCACCCTCACCGCGGGCGAGATAGCCGCCGCGCAAACGGGATCCGATCGCGGGTTCACGCTCTCGGATCGCCGCGGCGTCGACCGGGGCGAGCCGGTCGGTACTGCGCGGGCGTCGCGACCAGACGAAGTCGGCGAGTTGCGCGAGATATCCGGCGTCGGCAGCGCCGGCCGCCACGAACAGCGAGTCGTGTGCGGTGACGACGGCCGGGTCGCCGAGCCGCGCGACGAGGTCCGGCCAGCGCGCGACGGAGCGTTCGGAGAGGTCGAGCAGGGCGTCCTCGCCGGGATGGCCCTCGCCGAGCGAACCGAGCATGCCGCCGGCCACCCAGGCGGCCCGCAGATGCTCGCCGGCGTCGACGACGGTGACCTGCCATCCCTCGTCGCCGGCCCGGAGTGCGCAGGTCAGGCCGATCACACCACCGCCGACCACGACGAGATGGCGGGGTGTGCGATGTTCTTCGCTCGACGACATGGGTCGGTCGCATCCTTCCTTCGCCGGCATGATCCGGATCAGGTGTGACGGTCAGCGGGGGCGTCCCGCACTCTCAGCCCGGCGAACCCCGGACTCCCGTGTTGTCGTGTCCAGCCTAACCTCTCGGTCATGGTCACCGATCACCCCTCCGCCTCCGCCCGCCCCGACACCCGCGCTCGCCTCGCCCGGGCCCGGCTGTACCTGTGCACCGATGCGCGCCGCGAACGCAGCGATCTGATCGACTTCGTGGACGCCGCACTCGCCGGTGGCGTGGATGTCGTCCAGTTGCGCGACAAGGGATCTGCCGGTGAGCGGCAGTTCGGCAGCCTGGAGGCGCGCGACGAGCTGGACCTGCTCGCCCGGTTGCGCGAGCGGGTCGACGCCCACGGCGCGCTGCTCGCGGTGAACGATCGCGCCGATGTCGCCGCACTCGCCGGCGCGGACATCCTGCACCTCGGACAGGGCGACCTGCCGCCGGCCCGGGCACGCGAGGTGGTCGGCGATGCGATGATCGTCGGGCTCTCGACACATGACCCCGAGCAGGCCCGGTCCGCCGACGCCGACCCGGCGGTGGACTACTTCTGCGTCGGACCGTGCTGGCCGACACCGACCAAACCCGACCGCCACGCCCCCGGTCTGGGCCTGGTCCGTGAGGTGGCGGCCGGCGCGCCGTCGACGCCGTGGTTCGCGATCGGTGGCATCGACGAGCAGCGGTTGCCGGAGGTCGTCGACGCCGGGGCGTCCCGGATCGTGGTGGTGCGGGCCCTGACCGCGGCCGACGACCCGGCCGCCGCGGCCACGCGTCTGCGTTCGGGTACCGGACAACCCTGACCGCGCATCCGACCCGCCCCGACACGTGCCGGGCCCCGGAGCATGGTTGCCGCAGCCGCAGGTCGAGGGCTATGGTGGTCCGATCATGCGTACCCACAACGTGCTCGTATCCCGCCGCAGCGGGGCCTGACTTCGACCGGCCCCCCGCTGCGGGGTCGTCGCACGTTCTCGTCGGTCACCTTTTCTTCGACCGAAACGAGTTCTCCCGATGCGTAGCCTTCACTTTTCGGAGTCATCCTGTTCGTGTGGCGAGCGTGACGCCGATGTCCACGACGAGCTCATGGCTCGGTTCGGCTCTCCGCTCCCCCGAGGCATTCGCGAGGAGGCACACGGCATGACCTGGCAAGAATTCGACGATTCCTTCGGCAGCACGGGCGCGATCCGCCTGGGGTCGTGGTCGGTGAACCCGGCGCCGGCCGACATGATCGAGTGTCGCGCCACCATCGCCTACGCCGACCGCATCATGTCGCTGTCGGCGACGGCGACCGGCCCGGTCGGCGCGATGACGTCGATCCTGCACGACATGGGCGCGCCCGTTCAGGTCGTCTCGGTGCATCAGCGCCAGACCGAGAACGGCATCACCGCGTTCATGCTGTGCGAGCACAACCATCGGCAGTGCTGGGTCTACGGCGACGGTTCGACCGCCGACGAGGCCAACATCAACGCGCTCGTCGCCGGTGCCAATCGGTTGCTCGAGACCGACGCCTGAACCGTCCCCACCCGAACACCCTGCGGCACGCGATCTGCCCGCGTCACAACCGGATCGCAGCCGACAGGTCCTCGGTGATCCGGTCCAGTCGTGCCGCCGCGGCGGCACGCGGCACCTCCTCGTCGCACCGGAACACCACTTCGAGGTAGCACTTGAGTTTCGGTTCGGTACCCGACGGCCGGATGATCACCCGGTCGTCGGCGGCCGTCCGGAACATCAGCCCGTCGGTGGGCGGCAGATCGGGTGACCCGACCGACAGATCGACCGATTCGATCACCGCCGACCCGGCCAGGGTGGTGAGCGGCCGCGCCCGCAACCGCGTCATCGCGTCACGAATCCGGGACAGATCGTCGACGCGGATGCTCAATTGCGCCGTCGCATGCAGCCCGTACCGCCGCGCGAGCTCGTCGAGACGATCCCCGAGCGTCGCGCCCTGCGCGGCGAGTTCCTCGATCAGGGTCACCACGCGGACCGCGGCGCCGATCCCGTCCTTGTCGCGGACCGCCTCCGGGTCGGTGCAGTACCCGATCGCCTCCTCGTAACCGAACCGCAGGTCCGGTGCACGGGCGATCCACTTGAACCCGGTCAGGGTGGTCACCCCGCGCAGCCCGTGGGCCCGCGCGATCCGCCCGAGCAGTCGGCTGGACACGATCGAGCAGGCCAGGGTGGAACCGGGACGGGAGTCGTCGCGGGCGGCCTGATCGCCGAGCAGGGCGCCGAGCTCGTCGCCGGTGAGCTGCCGCCACGTCCCGCCGGCCTGTCCGATGGCCACCGAGCAGCGGTCGGCGTCCGGGTCGAGCGCGATCACCACGTCGGCGTCGACCTCGGCGGCCAGACCCAGCGCGAGGTCCAGGGCACCGGGCTCCTCCGGATTGGGGAAGGCGACGGTCGGGAACTCCGGGTCGGGGTCGGCCTGGGCGGCGACGACGTGCACATCGGTGATCCGTGCGGCGTCGAACACGCGCAGGGCGGTGGCCCCGCCGACCCCGTGCATCGCGGTGAGCACCACGCGCACCCGGCTGGGTTCGGGGTCGCGCCGGTGTGCGGCCATCCGGGTGACGTAGGCGCCGACCACCGCGTCGGACACCGGTTCGACGTGATCGGTGCTGCGGGGTACGGCGTCGGCGGGCGGGGCGGCGGCGATCCGAGCGGCGATCTGCGCGTCGGCGGGCGGGACGATCTGGACGCCGCGGGCGTCGGGGTCGGCGGCACGGCCACCGAGGTACACCTTGTAGCCGTTGTCGGCGGGCGGATTGTGTGACGCGGTGATCATGATGCCGGCGTCGGCCTCGAGGGCGCGCACGGCGTAGGCGGTGACCGGGGTCGGCAATCGCGGTGGTAGCGCGAGTGCGCACAGACCCGCCCCCGACAGCACCTCGAGGGCGGCGTCACGGAAGGCCGCCGAACCATGGCGGGCATCGCAGCCGACCACCACCCGGGCGCCCGGTCCGACGGTGTCGAGCAGGTGGCGGGCCACACCGGCGGTGGCTCGCGTCACCACCGCGACGTTCATCCGTGACTGACCGGCGCCGACCGGTCCGCGTAGACCCGCGGTGCCGAATTCGAGAGGGCCGGCGAAACGGTCGGCCAGGACGGCCAGTGCACCGGGACGACTGCGATCGACGTCTCCGATCAGCCCGGCCAGCTCGTCGCGGGTGGTGGGGTCGGGATCGTGGCCGAGCCAGTCGCGGGCGCGATCGGTGAGGGTCATCCGGGCAGGTCGAGCGAGTCCATCCGGCTGCGCAGGCCGGGCCAGGCCTCACCGAACGCCGGATGCAGTGGGAGATCGCCCACGGCGGCCTCGTCCACCCAGCGCAACTCGGCGGATTCGCCGTTGGCCACGGTCCGGACCGGTTCGGAGGCCTCGGCGATCACGGTGGTGTACGCCCACCCGGATGTCGCCTGATGGGTGACCACCGCGGCGATCACCCGGATGTCGTCGGCGTCGATGCCGGCCTCTTCCCAGGCCTCGCGGAGCGCGGTGTCGACGGCACTCTCGTGCGAGTCCCGGGCGCCGCCCGGTAGTCCCCACGTGCCGCCCTGATGCGACCACGCCGCGCGATGCTGCAGCAGGATCAGCGTCTCGCCCTCCGGGGCCGCCGCACGCAGCAGCAGACCGGCCGCGCCGTGCACACCCCAGTACCGCGATCCATCCGGATCGATGACCCAACCGTCTCCGTCACCACGCACACCCGCCTCCTGACACCCGACCGTCCCGGCCCCGCCCCTACCGTATGTGAGGAGGGCCACGCGGGCCAGGGATGAACCCGACCGTCGCGTGCCGAATGGCCGGGTTCCGCGCGCCAGACGCACCTGCGCGCACAGATCGTCTTAGGCTGAGAAACAGATCGACGGCCGAAGACGATGGACCGAGTAGGACCGCGGCACATCGCAACGCCGGATGACGTGGACGCCACCCGGCGCGCGAGCGACCGCGAGCGGTCGGAAGGGACAGTGGTGACCGGCGACGCATCCCCTGTGCGCACGGTGCTCACCCGTGCCGGGCGATCGCTGCGATCCGATCTCACCGCGCCACCCATCCGCGAGGTCCTCGCCGACCGGCGCGAGCAGGTCTCCCTCGGCCGCGATCCGGGCCGCACCCCACTCACCACGCTGCGCCACTACGCCGGGACCACCCCGGGCAAACTCATCATGATCGTCGCCGCCCTGTCGACGGCGATGCTGATCACCGGGTGGTACGGCTCGATGGTGCTGGAGAACCGCACGGCGACCCTGCGCACCATCGTCGACCGGGCCGAACCCCTCGCCGAGGCATCCCAGGTGCTCTACAGCTCGCTGTCGATCGCGGACGCGGCCGCGAACTCCGCATTCATCTCCGGCGGACTCGAATCCCCGGAACTACGCGCCCGGTACTCCGATTCGCTGGCCACGGCGTCGGCCGCGCTGATCCGGGCGGCAGGCACATCCGGTGTCCCCGGCACCGATCCGGACGCCGACGACCGTGCGGTCACCGCCGACCTGACCACCCTGGCCACCACGATCCCCGTCTACAGCGGTCTGATCGAGACCGCCCGCACCAACAACCGACTCGGCAACCCGGTCGGCAGCTCCTACCTGACGCAGGCGTCGGGGATGATGCAGAGCCAGATCCTGCCCGCCGCGCAACGCCTCTACGAGCGGCGCTACGCCGCCATCGCCGACCCCCAGCAGGCGCTGACCATCCCGCCGTACGGCGTGTACGCGGGCCTGTTGTTCGTCGCCCTGGCACTGATCGGGACGTCACGGTATCTCGCCAGACGCACACGACGCCGATTCAACATCGGGGTCGTCCTCGCGCTCATCGCGATCATCGGCGGACTGGTGTGGTTGCTGGCGTCCGGCCTGATGTCGGTGGCGGCGACGTCGTCGGCCAAATCCGACGGCGTCGACCCACTCCGCCAGCTGACCGAGGCCCGCATCCTCACCCAGCAGGCACGGTCGGCGGAGACCCTCGCCCTGATCCGACGCGGCGACCAGACCGATCTCGAGCGGACCTTCGCCGCCTCCACCCAGCGGATCACCTCGATCCTCGACGACCTGCAATCGCAGACCTCCACCCGCTCCGACCGGCCGTTGGCCACCCGACAGATCGACGCGGTGTCCTCGGCGCTGGGCCAGTGGCAGAAGTCGGACGAGAAGACGCGCAGTGCCATGGACACCGGCGACTTCGCGATGGCACGCACCCTCACCGTCGGCTCCCAGCCGTCGAGCACCGCGAGCAGTTACGCCGCAGTCGACTCCGCGCTCGTCGACGCCATCACCACCACCCGCACCGGTTTCCGCGACGACATCAACACCGCGCAACGCGTGCTGGGCTTCACCGGCACCGGTGTGCTGCTGCTGACCATCTTCGCGACCGCCGCGCTCGTGCTCGGTCTGATCCCGAGGATCCGGGAGTACCGATGACGGCCGCGCGGGGAGCAGTGCGTCGTCGTGACCCCGCGGCGACCCGATCCGTGCTGTGGCTGATCGTGGTGCTGACCTCGGTCCTGGCGTCGACCGGGTGTGTACGGTTCACCGCGCCCGAGTCGTCGCCGCCGAGCGCCACCGCGGTGATGCCGTCGCCGCAGGGCGCCGAGACCAACGTGCCCCGGGAGACCACCCCCAACGCCGACTCCTGTGATGCCACGGTGAGCCTCCGGCCGCCGGCCCAGATGCCCGAACCCGGGCAGATGCCCGCCGGCTCGACCATGGCCGCGATCCAGCGACGCGGTCGGCTGATCGTGGGCACCGACATCGGCTCGAACCCGTTCAGTTTCCGGGACCCGCTCACCGGCGACATCCAGGGTTTCGACGTCGACATCGCCCGGGAGATCGCCGCCGCCATCTTCGGCGACCCCAACCGGATCGAATACCGGGTGCTGACCTCGGCCGAACGCAGTGAGGCGTTGGAGCACGGCGACGTCGACGTCGTGGTCAAGACCATGTCGATCACCTGCGACCGTCTGCGATCGGTGAGCTTCTCGTCTCCGTATTACGTTGCATCACAGAGGATTCTGGTGCCACGCAATTCCGGGATCGCCGACGTCGACGGGCTGGCGGGTAAGCGCGTGTGCGCCGCCCGCGGTTCGACGTCGATCGGGCGTATCCAGGCCGAACAGCCCAAGGCGACCATGGTGACCACCACCACCTGGGCCGACTGCCTGGTGATGCTGCAGCAGGGGCAGGCCGATGCGGTGTCCACCGACGACGCGATCCTCGCCGGACTGGCCGCGCAGGATCCGTGGGTGGAGATGATCGGACCGGGACTCGGCGCCGAGTACTACGGCGTGGGCATCCCGAAGGGCCACGACGACATGGTCCGGTTCGTCAACGGGGTCCTGGCCCAGACGCGCAGCAGCGGTCGGTGGTATGAGATCTACAGCCGATGGCTGGCCAACCTGGGACCGGGATACGGCCCGCCACAAGCTGTCTACCGGGATTGAGAACGATGGTGCGCCGACACGAACCGACCGACGTCACACCTGCGGGTGTCGACGGCGACGAGGACACCCCGGAAGCCGTGGGCACCGGGCCGGTCGGGAGTGCGGATCGGGAGCCCGAGGTGGGCACGCAACGAGCGAATCCGGCGGACCTCGATCTCGACGTCGGGACCCAGCGGGTCGACCCGCCCGATCTCGACGTCGGCCCCGGGACGCAGCGGGTGGATCCCGCCGATCCGGACCTCGATCTCGGGACGCAACGATCGGATCCCACCGACCTGCTCGGGACGCAGGCCACGCCCGCGACCGCGTCGACCGACCCGGTCATCCGGTCGCGTCCACTCATCCCCACCGAGGCCCTGGCCTCGGTGGGACAGACCCGCCGCCTGGTACCCAGCCGGACGTCGGCCGTGCACGACCGCAGGCTCGGCAGCGGACTCGTCGAGCTGCCCAAGGTCACCGACATCGAACCGGCCGACGCCGTACTCGATGTGCCGGTGATCGCCGAACGCAAACGCAACTGCTGGCGCTGCGGACGCCCTGTCGGACGCGAATCCGGCTCCGACACCGGCGATCTCACCGGGACCTGTCCGCACTGCGGGGCACGCTACTCGTTTGTCCCGGGATTGGCACCGGGCACGCTCGTCGCCGGACAGTACGAGATCGCCGGCGCCATCGCCCACGGCGGGCTCGGCTGGATCTATCTGGCCATCGACCGCAACGTGTCGGACCGGCCGGTGGTACTCAAGGGCCTGCTGAACTCCTCCGATTCGGAGGCCCAGCAGGTCGCCCTGGCCGAGCGGCAGTTCCTGGCGTCGGTGAACCATCCCGGCATCGTGAAGATCTACAACTTCGTCGAACACATCACCGCCGACGAGCAGACCTTCGGCTACATCGTGATGGAGTACATCGGCGGTCAGACGCTCAAGCAGATCACCACCGACGGGCCGTCGCGCCTGATGCCGATCGAACAGGCGATGGCGTACATGCTCGAGGTGCTTCCCGCCGTCGGATACCTGCATTCGGTGGGTCTGGTCTACAACGACGTCAAACCCGAGAACATCATGGTGTCCAGCGACGAGGTCAAACTGATCGACCTGGGTGCGGTGTCGGCGATCAACGGTTACGGACATCTGTACGGCACACCGGGTTTCCAGGCCCCGGAAATCGTCCACACCGGACCGCAGGTGGTCACCGACATCTACAGCATCGGCCGTACCCTGGCCGTGCTGACCGTCGACATGCCGATGACCAAGGGCCGCTACGTCGATGGTCTCCCCGATCCCGAGACCACCCCGGTGTTCCGGGACAATCCGTCGTACTACCTCCTACTCCAGCGCGCGACGGCACCCGATCCGGCCGACCGGTTCGCCTCGGCGGAGGAGATGACCACCCAGCTGCTGAACGTCTTGCGGGAGACCGTCGCCGTGCACACCGGCGTGCCCCGGCCGTCGCTCTCGACGGTGTTCACCCCGCAGCGGTCGACATTCGGCACCGATCTGATGCTCGCCCCGGTGGACGGCTTCTTCGATCCACAGGAAGGGTCGTTCCACGATCCGGTGGACATCGCCCGGGCATTGCCGGTGCCGCTGGTCAATCCGAACGATCCGGCTGCGGGACTGCTGAACTCGGCGGCGCTCTCGGATCCGCGGCAGACCCTGGACTCCATCACGGCGGTGCGCGCCGAGGGGTTCGCATCCCTGCTGGGACGGCGGTCCACCAGCGCCCATCCGTCGCTGGAGATCGACCTGGCGGAGGCCCGTGCCCATCTCGAACTCGACGACGTCGACACCGCCCTCGAGATACTTCGGAATGTGTCTGCGCAACATGGTGATTCGTGGCGGGTGCAATGGTACGTGGGGATGTGCGCGCTGATGAACGCCGAACCCGAACTGGCGTATCAGCGATTCACCGACGTCCTGCAGGCGATGCCCGGCGAGGTGGCCCCGAAGCTCGCCACCGCGGGAACCGCCGAACTGATCGGCCGCTGGTTGTCGGCGGAGCACGGCGGCGAGGACGGTACACACGGCATCGACGGCAAGGTCGCGGAGCTGTACGACGTCGCCACCCACCACTATCACGACCTGTGGCTGACCGACCACGCGATCGTGACCGCAGCCTTCGGTCTGGCCCGACTCGCCGTGTCCCGCGGCGACTTCGACGCGGCGATCAGACCGCTCGACGAGGTCCCGCCGACCAGCCGGCACTACAACACCGCGCGCGCCACCGCCGTGCTCACCCTGGTCCACGGCCGGGATCCGAAGGACGTGGAGAGGCGCCAGATCGTCGAGGCCGCACAGCGTCTGGAGGTGATGCCCGACACCGAGCCCCGCAAGGCGCGGCTACAGCTGATCGTCCTGGGCACCGCACTGGGCTGGATTCTGGCGCACCCCGACAACACCGGCGGTCCGGACCGTCTGTTGGAGGTGCCCTTCACCGAACGTGGACTGCGCGCGGGCACCGAACGGTGCCTACGGGCCCTGGCCCGCCAGACCCGCAGCAACCGCGATCACCGGTTCCTGCTGGTCGACCTCGCGAACTATGTCCGGCCGGACAGCCTGTTCTGACGCGTCTGTCCGGTGTCCCGCGGGCGATCGGTGGCGGCGTCGACCGCATCGAAGACATGGTCGGTAGGAGCGAAGTGCGACATCATCTTTCGGTATGTCGAGGTGAACGTCGGCCACATCACCGAGTTGCGGCCGGTGGCGTCGATGTACCAGCTCCGGCAACCGCCGGTGTTCCAGACCGTGTGGGCCAGCCGGGTGTCGAGGTGTTCGTTGTAGGCGACGTGGGCATCGCGGGTGACCTCGACGGTCCGCACCCGGCGGGCCTTCATGTGCGCCAGGGCGGCACCGATGTAGTAGGCCTGCGACTCCAGCATCAGCAGGATGGAGCTGTGCCCGAGATTGGTGTTGGGACCGTAGAGCAGAAAGAGATTGGGGAAGTCCGGGACCGACACACCCCGGTAGGCGCTGGGCGAGCCGTTCCACATCTCCGCGAGATGGCGGCCGTCGCGGCCGGTGATCACATGGGCCAGCGGCGGGCTGGTGGGCTCGAATCCGGTGGCGAAGACGACTGTGTCGACCTCGAACTCGGTGCCGTCGGCGCTGACCGCACCGGTGGCGGTGAGGCGCTGCAGCGCGCCGGTCACCGTGGTCGACGGGTGATCGAGCGCCGGATACCACTTGTTGCTGATCAGGATCCGTTTGCATCCCATGGTGAAGTGTGGGGTCAACCGGCGGCGCAGTGCCGGGTCGGAGATCTGTCGGGCACGGTGCCGGTTCGCGATGTGGGAGAACGCCCGGAGTACCGCCGGCTGATGTGCCATCCCGACCACGTGGAACTCGTGGGTGAACCAGTTCAGCATGCGAACGGCACGGTGCGCCTTGGGGAATCGGCGGTAGATCGCTCGTTCCAGCGGACCGATCCTGCGGTCCAGGCGGGGGATCACCCACGACGGGGTGCGCTGGAAGGACACCAGTGTCTCGACCTTGTCGACGATCTCCGGGACCACCTGGACGGCCGACGCACCACTGCCGACCACGGCGACCTTGCGGCCCGTCAGATCCCGCGAGTGATCCCATGCCGCGGTGTGGAAGACCGCGCCGGCGAACTCGTCGAGACCGGGGATGTCGGGGATCACCGGCTCCGACAACGCGCCGGGCGCGGTGATCAGGAACCGGGCGCGGACGGTACCGTGGGCGGTGTCGACCACCCAGCGCTTGTCGGCGTCGTCCCATGCCGCCGAACGCATCTCGCAGTCGTAGCGGATGACGTCGGCGTGGTCGGCGGCGACGTTGGTGGCGTATTGCCTGATCTCCCACTGGCGTCCGAAGGTGTGTGACCAGTTCGGGTTGTCGGCGAAGGAGAGTGAGTAGAGGGCGGTCGGGACATCGCATGCCGCACCGGGATAGGTGTTGGCCAGCCACACCCCGCCCGCCTCGGCGGCACGTTCGACGGCCAGCACCGACAGGTCCGGATGATCGGTGCGCAGCCGGTGCAGGGCGGCCAGTCCGCCGAATCCGGCACCGACGACGAGTACGTCGATCTCGGCGGGCAGTCCGTCGGCGGCGATGGCCGACCGGGTTTCCGGGGTTGTGGGTGTGGTCGTCATCGACGTCGTCCCTCCGTCCAGGTGGTGAAGATGTGGTCGCAGAATTCCCGATCGGTGTCGGGATCGCGGAGTATTCGGGAGATGGCGAGGCCGCGGGCGAGTTCGGCGGCGACCTCGAGTTCGGCCGTTGTGTACCGATCGCCGAACAGGGTGGCGCCGGTGTCCATCAGTTCGTCGGCGATCCGGCGTTCGAGCGGGACGATCGCCGTCCGTAGCGCCGGGTCGGTGCGGGCGGCCACCCACAGTTCGAGCGCGGCATAGAACAACGGGCCGTCGAAGACCTCGATCAGGATGTTCAGATCCTCACGACCGGTGCGGGGACGGGACAGGATCTCCGCCTTGCGGCGGTCGACGAGGTGCGCGACGGCTGCCACGACGAGGGCATCCCTGGTCGGGAACTGATGCAGCAGCGCACCGCGGGACACACCCGCACGCCGGTTGACCTCCTGCGTCGTGGTGCCGGCGTAGCCGAGCTCGATGAGGGCGCCGACCGCCGCATCCAGGACCTTTTCCCTGGTCAGGGCGGAACGTTGCGCTTGGGTCCGGCCGGCCGTCGAGGTCGGCGGGGTCTCGGTGTCGAGCATGATTGTGATGGTAGCCACAAGTTCACAAACAGTCCAGACTGCTTGTAACTTTGCCCGCGTGCCTGCACCGCCCGGCCGGATGAGGTCGACCGGATCAGCCGATGCGGGCCACGCCGATCATGAGGCCACCACCTCTGCCGCCTGCTGGGCGATCGCGAGTTCCTCGTTGGTGGGCACGACGAACACCGACACCGCCGAATCGTCGGTGGAGATCGTGCGCGGTTGCTTGCTGCGCACCGCGTTACGCTCGGGATCGATGACGATCCCGTAGTGCTCCAGACCGGCCAGCGAGTCGGCGCGCACGGTGGTCGCGTTCTCCCCCACCCCGGCGGTGAAGGTGATCGCGTCGACACGGCCGAGCTCGATCATGTAGGCGCCGATGTAGCGACGCAGCCGATGGATGTAGACGTCGTAGGCCAACTGTGCCGACGCATCGCCCGCGGCGAGTTTCTCCGTGACCGAACGGAAGTCGTTGTCACCGCACAGACCCTTGAGTCCGGAGTTCTTGTTCAGCAGGGTGTCGATCTGGTCGGCGCCGAGCTTGACCACCCGATGAAGGTGCAGCACGGCGCCGGGATCGATGTCGCCGCTGCGGGTTCCCATCACGAGCCCTTCCAGCGGCGTCATCCCCATGCTGGTGTCGATCGGGGCGCCGCCGGCGATCGCCGACGCCGACGCGCCGTTGCCGAGGTGCAGCACGATCTGGTTGACCTCGCCAGCTGGTCTGCCGAGCAGTCCGGGAACCTGTCCACTGACGTACTCGTGGCTGGTGCCGTGAAAACCGTAGCGACGGATGGCGTGGAGCTTCGCGACTCCGCGGTCGATCGCATAGGTGGCGGCCGCCTCGGGCAGCGAATGGAAGAACGCGGTGTCGAAGACCGCCACCGACGGCACATCCGGCAACAGTTCCCGGACTGCCTGGATCCCGGCGAGATTGGCCGGATTGTGCAGGGGCGCAAGGGTGGAGATGCGGTCGATCTCGCTGATCACCTCGGTGGTGATCAGGGTGGGCCGGAAGAACGAGCGCCCGCCGTGCACCACGCGGTGTCCCACCGCACTCAGACCTGCTGCGGCCAGGTCGATCCCCCCGTCGGCGAACAGTGTCATCACCCGGCGGATCGCGGCGGTGTGATCGGGCAGTTCGATCTGCTCGGTCACCTCCACCTCCCTCTGGGAGTGGGTGATCGACCCACCGTGGTCACCGATTCGCTCGGCGATGCCCTCGGCGGCGACGTCTCCCGACTCAGGGTGGACCAGTTGATATTTCAGCGACGACGACCCGGCGTTGAACACCAGGACCGAGCCCGCGATACCGTCACTCACCGTTCGACTCCCCCGCCTCGGTACCCGTCGACTCGTTGCCACTGTGCTCGGCACCGTCCGGTTCGGGACCACCCGGCTCGGTGATGTTCTGGGCCTGGATCGCGGTGATCGCCACGGTGTTCACGATGTCGTCGACGAGGGCGCCGCGGGACAGGTCGTTGATCGGCCGCGCGATGCCCTGCAGCACCGGGCCGATCGCGACCGCACCGGCGCTGCGCTGTACCGCCTTGTAGGTGTTGTTGCCGGTGTTGAGGTCGGGGAAGATCAGCACCGTGGCACGACCGGCCACCGGCGAGTCCGGCATCTTGGTGGCCGCCACCGACGGATCGACCGCGGCGTCGTACTGGATGGGCCCCTCCACGAGGAGTTCCGGCGCCCGTTCCCGCACGAGTTCGGTGGCCACACGGACCTTTTCGACGTCGACACCGGAGCCGGAACTGCCGGTGGAGTACGAGAGCAACGCGACCCGCGGTTCGATCCCGAACCCGGCGGCGGTGGCCGCCGACGAGACCGCGATGTCGGCGAGTTGCTCGGCGGTGGGATCGGGCACCACCGCACAGTCACCGTAGGCGAGGACCTTGTCGGCCAGGCACATGAAGAACACGCTGGACACCGTCGACACCCCGGGCGCGGTCTTGATCACCTCGAAGGCGGGGCGGATCGTGTGCGCGGTGGTGTGCGCGGCGCCCGACACCATACCGTCGGCGCGTCCGGTGTAGACCAGCATCGTCCCGAAGTAGGAGACGTCGAGCATACGTTCGCGGGCCCGGTCGACATCGACACCCTTGTGCCTGCGCAGTTCGGCGTAGATCTTCGCGAACTCGTCGATGAGCGGCGAGTTCGCCGGATCGATCAACTCGACACCATCGAGATCGAGACCGAGATCCTGTGCGCGACGGGCGATCCGACTCGGATCACCCAGGATGATCAGGTTGACCACGCCGCGTCGGAGCAGGCGTCCGGCGGCCCGCAGGATGCGGTCGTCGTCGCCCTCCGGCAACACAATGGTCTTGCGGTCGGCGCGTGCCCGCGCGATCAGTCCGTATTCGAACATCTGTGGGGTCATGACCTCGGTGGTCGGCACCTTGAGGACACGGGTGAGGGTCTCGGCGTCGATGTGACGGTCCATCAGCTCCAGGGCCGCCTCGATCTTGCGTGCCGATCCGGCCGCCACCCGGCCGCGGGTGTTGGCAGCGGTGCGGGCGGTGTCGTAGGTTCCGTGCTGGCACAGGATGATCGGCAGGGTCGACTCCAGCCCGCCGACGAGTGCATCGATCATCGGATGTGGTCGTAGCCCGCCGTTGAGGATGATCCCGGACAACCGCGGAAAGCCTTGTGCGGCATTGGCTGTGACCAGGGCGAGGAGGACGTCGGAGCGGTCGGCCGGGGCGATCACCACGGTTCCCTCCGACAATCGCTCCAGGATGTGTTCGACGGTCATGCCGCCGACCATCACCCGCAACGCCTCCCGGTCGAGCAGTTCCGGATCGCCGCTGAACAGGCTGGCGTCCAGTGCTTCCTTGAGCTCGGCCATGGTGGGGGCCACCAGCACCGGGTCTTCCGGCAGGCACCAGGTGGGTACATCCAGGGTCAGGAACGCCGCCTGGACGGCCGCCATCTGGGCCGGATCGCAACGGTTGGCGACGACGGCGGCGGTGGTCGCGTGCATCGCGGCGATCTCGGCGAGCAGATGATCGGCGATGTCGCGGAGCTCTGCGGGAGTGCGTCCGGCGGCTTTGAGCGCCAAGATGATCGGCGCCGACAGGTTGGCGGCGATCCGCGCGTTGTAGCTGAGTTCCGACGGGTTGCCGATGTCTGTGTAGTCCGAACCGATGATCACCACGGAGTCGCAGCGGGACTCGACGGCGTGATAGCGGGCGACGATCTCGGCGATCGCCGCGTCGGGTGCGGCGTGTACCTGGTCGTAGGTGACGCCGATGCAGTCGTCGTAGGTGATGTCGGCGGAGGTGTGCTCGATGAGCATCTCGAGCAGATAGTCCTGCTCGCCGGCGGCCGCCCGGGAGATGGGACGGAACACGCCCACGCGACCGCCGGTGGCGGACAGGAACGAGAGGATGCCGAGGGCGATCGTCGACTTTCCGGTGCCTCCCTCGGCGGAGGCGATGTAGATACTGGTCGAGGTCGCTGCGTCGTCGCCCATGACCGTCAGCCTAGTGTGTGGACGCGGCCGACAGGGCGGCTGCGCCGGCCTGATCCGGTGGGAACCGTCTCAGTCCTGCCCGTCACTGCCCGGATCGTCACTGCCCGGATCGGTCCGGACGATCGCCCGCACCACCAGGTCGGCGATCTGCTCGTCGGTCAGCGAACTCTCCGGTTCCAGCATCACCGAGTAGATCATCCGCACCAGGAATTCCGCCGCCGCACGCGGATCGGGCACCAGCTGTTCACCGATCTCGGGCTCCAGATCCGGCAATGCCTGATCGACGATCCGCGACACCAACGACGGCCCCTCGGTCTGGTCGGTGGTGATCAGCGCCCGGACGATCTCCTCGGGTTCCTTGCGGAGCACGTACTGCAGCGCCTCGTGCTCACGGATGTAGGGCAGCACGTTGCGGATCTGGGCGCGGATCTTGCCCGCCGCGTCCGGTTCGGGGTCGGCCCACTCGCGCAGCAACACGCGCAGGGTGACGACCTCACGGTCGACGATCGCGGCGACCAGGGCATCCCGGCCGCCGAACATCCGGTAGGCCGTCGCGCGGGCGACCCCGGCGTGCCGGGCGACCGACGTCAGGCTCAGCGCCTTTGCCCCGAACCGCGAGACCAGGCCGACACCCACATCCACCATGCGATCGCGATCCATGGGAGAAGACGGTAGCCGACGGCGATCACGACGGTCGGTCCCGGCGCCTACGCTTGGGGCACACGACCGCCGACCGACAGAACGGAGACACACCACGTGGGCACCGAAGTCCGGGCCGACACCGTCGACTCCCTGATGGCCGAGCTGACCGACCTCGCAGATCCCGCGATCCTGGCGGTCAACGAGCGCCATGGTGACGACCACGCGGTCAACCTCACCCGGCTTCGGGCCGTCGCCACACGCGTGCGCACCGACCACGACCTTGCGTGTGAACTGTGGGCGACCGACGATTCCGCCGCCCGACTGCTCGCCCTGCTGATCTGCCGGCCCCGGCTGTTCACCGCCGAGGAGCTCGACACCATGCTGCGTGAGGCCCGGACGCCCAAGGTGCACGCCTGGCTGGTCGGCTACGCCGTCAAGAAGAGCACGCACGGCGATGCCCTGCGGGTGGCATGGTTCGACGACCCGGATCCGGTGGTCGCGAGCGCGGGCTGGGCACTGACCGGTGATCGGATCGGTGCCGGTGCCGACGGCCTCGATCTGCCCGACCTGCTCACCCGGATCGAAGTACAGATGGGCGGCGCACCCGATCGATTGCAGTGGGCGATGAACGGCTGCCTCGCCCGGATCGGGATCGACCATCCCGAACACCGTTCTCGGGCAATAGATATCGGTGAGCGCATCGAGGTGTTGAAGGACTATCCGACGGCCCGTGGCTGTGTCTCACCCTTCGCGCCGATCTGGATCACCGAGATGGTCCGCCGCCGGGAGGCCGGGTAGATGGAGATCCGAGACGCCCTGCCCGCCGATGCCGACGCGATCCGCGTCATCTACAACGACGCCGTCACCCACTCCACCGCGATCTGGAACGACCGCCTCGTCGACGCCGACGACCGGCGTGCCTGGCTGGCCGAGCGGCAGCGGTCCGGGTTCCCGGTGCTCGTCGCCGTCGACAGCGGCTCGGTGCTCGGTTACGCGACCTACGGCCCGTTCCGTCCCCATGACGGATTCCGGTATTCGGTGGAGCACTCGGTGTATCTGCACGCCGATGCGCGTGGCCGGGGGCTGGGCACGTCACTGATGCAGGCGCTGATCGTGCGTGCCCGGGGCGCCGGGGTGCATGTGATGGTGGCGGCGATCGACGGCGCGAACTCCGGCTCGATCCGCCTGCACGAGCGCCTCGGGTTCAGCCGCGTCGGCGCACTCGGCGAGGTCGGCACCAAGTTCGGGTCATGGCTCGATCTCGTATTCCTTCAGCTCACTCTCGACACGGGTGCCCCGGGTGACGGCCCGCGGGGCGCCTGAACGTCGTCGCGGCACCGCGATGAGACCCCGAGCCAGGGCGACACCCGCCAGGCTCAGCGCACCGCCGGCGATGCGCAGACCGGTCGGCACCTCGTCGAGCAGCAGCCACGACAGCATGATCACCAGCGCCGGCACGACGAGCGTCGTCGCGGCCATCGTGCCCGCGTCGGTACGGGCCAGCGCATACGCCCAGGTGGTGAAGGCGATGGCCGTGGGCCCGACACCGAGGAACACCACCCAGCCCAGATCTGCCGCGGAGGCCCGCCCGACCTCGGTGATCGCGGCGGGGACGAACGGCAGGGTGACGACGAGGCCCGCGACCGCTCCCCAGAACGTCGCCGACACCGAATCCACAGCACCGAGGGCCACCTTCTGCAGCAAGACCCCGGCCGCGTAGAGGACCGCGGCGAGCAGCCCCAACCCCACCCCGAGCCAATCGGCGTGGGCGCCGCCGCCACCGAAGGTGATCAGGGCGACGCCGGCGAATCCGACCGCGATGCCGACCACGAGACGCGGCGAGAATCCTTCGCCCAAGAAGAACCCCGCGAACACCGCGACGAGGATGGGCGCGAAGTTGACCAGCAGCGCGGCGGTACCGGCATCGATGTGCTGTTCGGCCCAATTGAGCACCACGGTGTAGGCCCCGAACCACGCAACACCGTAGGCGACCACGAGCGCGAGCGCACGACCGCGCGGTGGGACGAACGCCACCCGTAAGCGTTTGTGACGCAGAAGGATCACGATCACGAGCAGGGCGATCACGGCCACCGCGAGCCGGCCGAGTGCCATCACTCCGGGCGTGAAGGCATGCCCGGCCGACCGGATCGCGATGAAGGCCAGTGCCCACAGCGCAACGGTCACCGTCGCCGCGAGGGCCGAGAGATTCACCGGCTGTCGGGTCATCGGTCCATGGTCGCGGTGCGCAAGCGATTTCACAAGGTCCGACGTCCCGGCGCCAGGATTTCGGCACGGCTCAACCACCAACGGCGGGTGGCAGATTGAGCGGAGGCCCCCAAACGGTGATTGCCCTGTGGGTCAAGGTTGAGTGAGACACCGGCTCATAACGTTGAGCTCGACTGATCCGTAGCACGGGGCGGGGATTGTAGGAATGTTCCGATGACGATGACCGTAGCCGATATCGACCATGATGCAGGGATGGGACCGCGAGCGCAGAACCCGAAACGACGCAGCTTCACCCAGGAGTACAAGGCGCAGATCCTGGCCGAGTACGACCAGGCCGACCGTAGCGAGCGCGGCGCGATCTTGCGGCGGGAGAACTTGTACTCCTCCCATATCGTTGAGTGGCGCAAAGCAGCCGCAGCCACCCCGCCGGCGGCTGCTGCCGGTGGCCGGGCGCGCGATAGGGAACTCGAGCAGCTACGGGCCCGCGCGGCCCGCGCTGAAGCGGAGCTGGCCCGTACTCAGGCCGCGTTAGACCTGGTGGGAAAAGCACACGCGCTCTTGGAGATGCTCTCCGAGAGCGCGGACACTCCGAAGCAGTCACCACGGTGATCAACCCGTTGGTCGATGAGCTGGCCGAGCATGTCCCGGCCAACAGGGCATGTGAGTTGCTGGGCCGCCCGCGGTCCTCGCATTACCGCAGCAAACTGCCCCCGGTCCAGGGACCCCGGCGGCCACGACCGACGCCGTTGAACGCGCTCTCGGCAGCTGAACGGGCCACGGTCGTGGCAGTTGTGACCAGCGAACGGTTCTGCGACAAGGCCGTCGCTCAAGCCTGGGCGACGCTCCTGGACGAGGGCACCTACCTGTGCTCGATGTCGACCATGCACCGCATCCTCGCAGCACACAACATGTCCGGGGAACGACGTGCCCAGGCCCGCCATCCGGCGAAGAAGAAACCCGAACTGCTGGCCACCGGCCCGGGGCAGGTGTGGTCCTGGGACATCACCAAGATCCGCGGACCGGTTAAGGGCACCTGGTATCACCTGTACGTCATCATCGACATCTACTCCCGCTACATCGTGGGCTGGACCCTCCAGAACCGCGAAGACTCCACCATCGCCGCTGACATGATCGCCGCCGCGATCAGCGTGCACGGGCAACCCGATTCGCTGCACGCCGACCGCGGTACCTCGATGACCTCGAAAACAGTGGCGGCGTTGCTGCTGGACCTGGGTGTAGACCGGTCCCACTCACGCCCGCACGTCTCCAACGACAACCCCTACAGCGAGGCCGCGTTCAAAACCCTCAAATACGCGCCGGTGTTCCCTGACCACTTCGGTTCGCTCGCCGACGCGCGAGCGTTCTGCGAAGGATTCTTTGCCTACTACAACCACGAACACCATCACAGCGGGATCGGCCTGCACACCCCGGCCTCAGTGCACTACGGGACCGTCACCGAGATCCGCAGGCAACGACAAGCGACCCTCGACGCCGCGTACCAGGCCCACCCCGAACGCTTCGCGAACCAGCGACCGGTCCCACCGAAACTCCCCACAGCGGCCTGGATCAACCAACCCCAACCGGAGGCCCTGATACAAAGCGCCTAACCATGACCTGTCTCAAACACCTTGACATCTTCCGTTGAGCCGGGACCGAGCGAAGCGAGGACCCCCAAACGGTGATTGAGCCGGGACCGAGCGAAGCGAGGACCCGAGTCGAAATCCCCGCAGCCCACGTCGGATACGTGACCACCACCAAAGTGGCCACGTTGACGAACTCGGCCGACAGAGGTTTCGACACGCCTCGTCGCTCCGCTCCTCATCGGCTCAACCACCAACCGCCCGTCGCCGATTGAGCCGGGACCGAGCAGCGCGAGGACCCCCAAACGGTGATTGAGCCGGGACCGAGCGAAGCGAGGACCCCCAAACGGTGATTGAGCCGGGACCGAGCGAAGCGAGGACCCGAGTCGAAATCCCCGCAACCAACCTCCGATCGCAGCCACCTCACAACCTCGGCCGACAGAGGTTTCGACACGACTCGTCGCTCCGCTCCTCATCGGCTCAACCACCAACCGCCCGTTGCCGATTGAACCGGGACCGAGCAGCGCGAGGACCACCAAACGGTGATTGAGCCGGGACCGAGCGAAGCGAGGACCCGAGTCGAAATCTCCGCAGCGTGCGTCGAATAGCAATCACCTCTGAGGTGGTCACGTCGGCGAGCCCGGCCGACAGAGGTTTCGACACGCCTCGTCGCTCCGCTCCTCATCGGCTCAACCACCAACCGCCCGTCGCCGATTGAGCCGGGACCGAGCGAAGCGAGGGCTCTCCACCCGCTGATTGAGCCGGGACCGAGCGAAGCGAGGACCCGAGTCGAAATCCCAGCAGCCAACCTCCGATCGCAGCCACCTCACAACCTCGGCCGACAGAGGTTTCGACACGACTCGTCGCTCCGCTCCTCATCGGCTCAACCACCAACCGCCCGTTGCCGATTGAACCGGGACCGAGCGAAGCGAGGACCCGAGTCGAAATCCCAGCAGCCAACATCGGATGCGTGACCACCACCAAAGTGGCCACGTTGACGAACTCGGCCGACAGAGGTTTCGACACGACTCGTCGCTCCGCTCCTCATCGGCTCAACCACCAACAGCCCGTTGCTGATTGAGCGAGGACCCCCGAACGATGATTGAGCCGGGACCGAGCGAAGCGAGGACCCGAGTCGAAATCCCCGCAGCCAACATCGGATGCGTGACCACCACCAAAGTGGTCGCGTTGACGAGATCGGCCGACAGAGGTTTCGACACGACTCGTCGCTCCGCTCCTCATCGGCTCAACCACCAACCGCCCGTTGCCGATTGAGCCGGAACCGAGCAGCGCGAGGACCCCCAAACGGTGATTGAGCCGGGACCGAGCGAAGCGAGGACCCGAGTCGAAATCCCCGCAACCAACCTCCGATCGCAGCCACCTCACAACCTCGGCCGACAGAGGTTTCGACACGCCTCGTCGCTCCGCTCCTCATCGGCTCAACCACCAACCGCCTCTTGCTGATTGAGTAGAGACCGAGCCGCCCTCCGCTCCTCATCGGCTCAACCACCAACCGCCCGTTGCCGATTGAGCCGGGACCGAGCGCCTACGAGGCCGGGATCAGCTTGCGCAGCCGCGGCGCCAGATCCGACTCGAAATTATCCAGGAAACGACGCTGATCGTGCCCCGGCGCATGGAACACCAGATGATTCAGACCCGCATCGGTATAGAACTTCACCTTCTCCACCGCCTCATCCGGATCCGAGGCCACGATCCACCGCTTGGCCACCTGCTCGATCGGCAACTCATCGGCCAACCGCTCCATCTCCACCGAACTGTTCACCGAATGCTTCTGCTCCGGCGTCAACGACAACGGCGCCCAGAACCGCGTATTCTCCAGCGCCAACTGCGGATTCGGATCATACGAGATCTTGATCTCGATCATCCGATCGATCGCACCGAAATCACGGCCCGCCTTGTCCGCACCCTCCTTGACCGCCGGGATCAACTTCTCCTGATACAGCTCCGCACCCTTACCCGACGTACAGATGAACCCATCACCCGCACGACCGGCATACCGCGCCACCACCGGACCACCCGCAGCCACATACACCGGAATCGGCTGCTCCGGAACGTCATACATGTACGCGCCCTGCGTGTGGTAGTACTCGCCGTCGAAGTTCACCTCCTCGCCGGTCCACAGCTCACGCATCAACGCGATCGACTCACGCAACCGGGCGAACCGCTCCTTGAACTCCGGCCACTCACCCTGAAAACCCGTCGCATACTCGTTGAGCGCCTCACCCGAGCCCACACCGAGTATCACCCGCCCCGGATACAGACACCCCATCGTCGCGAACGCCTGCGCGATCACCGCCGGGTTGTACCGGAACGTCGGAGTCATCACCGACGTCCCCATCTGCACCCGCGACGTGCGCTCCCCGACCGCCGCCATCCACGCCAACGAGAACGGCGCATGCCCACCGTTGTGCCGCCACGGCTGGAAATGATCACTCACCGCCACCGAATCCATACCGTGTTCCTCGGCGGCCACCGCGATCTCCACCAACTCGCGCGGATCGAACTGCTCCGCCGACGCCTTGAAACCGAGCTTCAACTCCTGAGACATCTCGCCACCTCACTGCCGGGCCACCGGCCGTCACCGTTCACGTTCATGCACTCTTACGCCTCCGTCCAACCTACTCACCGAGGTCACCGGACGTCAGGCCCGGCCTGAGGGAGGATGCCAGCACCGTTCTCGATTGGACCTCAAGTTCACTTGAAGTCCTACGCTGGTCACATGAGCATGGAATCGGTGGCCTGGGACGTCATGTACAAGTCGATGACCTCCCCGGACGGCACCGCGCACGGCCAGCAGGACCGGCGCGTCACCCTGCGCAGGATCGCAGGATTCGCCCGGCCGCACGTGCGGCGGATCGTCGTCTTCCTCGCGTTGTCGGTGACCACCGCGGTTCTCACGGTGGTCACTCCCTTGCTGGCCGGACATGTGGTCAACCTGATCACCGAGCAGGATTCCGCCGCTGCAGGGGCGATCGCCGGGTTCGCCGCACTGATCGCCGTGATCGCCGTCGCCGAGGCCGCGGCGTCGATCGTGACACGGTGGCTCTCGGCGAACATCGGCGAGGGGCTGATCCTCGACCTGCGCCGCGCGGTGTTCGACCACGTCCAGCGGATGCCGGTCGCCTTCTTCACCCGCACCCGCACAGGTGCGCTGGTGAGCCGGCTCAACAACGACGTGATCGGTGCCCAACGAGCTTTCAGCGACACGTTGTCGGGGGTGGTGTCGAATGCGGTGACCCTGGCGCTGACCCTCGGCGTGATGATCGCGATCAGCTGGCAGATCACCATCCTCGCCCTGGTCCTGCTGCCGGTGTTCGTGCTGCCCGCGCGTCGTCTGGGTCGTCGGATGGCCGCCTTGTCCCGGGAGGCCGCCGAACACAACGCGCGGATGTCGACGCAGATGACCGAACGGTTCTCGGCACCCGGCGCCACGCTGGTGAAGCTGTTCGGGCGTCCCGAGATCGAGTCCGCCGAGTTCACCTCGCGCGCGGACCGAGTGCGCGACATCGGGGTTCGCCGGGCGATGCTCGAGACGGTCTTCATGACGGCGCTGACCTTGGTGTCGGCGCTCGCGCTGGCGCTGGTCTACGGGCTCGGCGGCTGGCTGGCCGTGCATCAGCACCTGTCCGCCGGCGCGGTCGTCTCGCTGGCCCTGTTGCTGACCCGGATGTACGCACCGCTGACCGCCCTGGCCAATGCCCGCGTCGAGATCATGAGTGCGCTGGTGTCGTTCGAGCGGGTCTTCGAAGTACTCGATCTCGAACCCCTGATCGCCGACGCCCCCGACGCCGTCGACGTCCCGCACCCGGAGAACGGGGTGTCGGTGCGATTCGACGACGTCGACTTCGCCTACCCGTCGGCCGACAAGGTCTCGCTGGCCTCGCTGGAAGAGGTTGCGCAACTGGACAGCCGGGGTGGGCAGCAGGTGTTGCACCACATCGACCTCGATGTTCCGGCCGGGCACATGGTGGCCCTGGTGGGCAGCTCCGGTGCCGGCAAGTCCACGATCGCCTCACTCGCCACCCGTCTCTACGACGTCGACTCGGGTACGGTGCGGCTCAACGGCATCGACGTCCGCGACCTCACATCGGCGTCGGTACACCGCACCGTCGGGCTGGTCACCCAGGACGGCCACCTCTTCCACGACACCGTGCGCGCCAACCTGGCGCTGGCCGCCCCGGATGCCACCGACGACCAGATCTGGGATGCGTTGCGCCGCGCGCGTCTCGCGGACCTGGTCGTATCCCTGCCGGACGGACTCGACACCGTCGTCGGCGAACGTGGCTACCGATTGTCCGGCGGTGAACGTCAGCGCATGACGATCGCCCGGCTGCTGCTCGCCCATCCGGCGGTGGTGATCCTGGACGAGGCCACCGCACATCTGGATTCGACGTCGGAGGCCGCTGTACAAGAGGCCCTGGCCGAGGCGTTGTCGGGGCGTACGTCGATCGTGATCGCGCACCGCCTCTCGACGATCCGCGCCGCCGACGAGATCGCGGTGATCGAGGCCGGTCGCGTCGTCGAACGCGGTGATCACGCCGCCCTGCTGGCACGCTGTGGACGCTACGCGGAGCTCTACCGCACCCAGTTCGGCGCCGCCGACGACGATCCACGCGACCCGGAGGAACTGACCGCGTGAGGCGCCCGACCGTGGGAGCCGGACCACCGCCCCTCCGCAGCGATCACCGCCGCCGCAGCCGCCCTGCGCCGATGCACACCGCACCCACGACGACCCACCCGACGAGCACGGCGACCTGACCACCGATCCCGGCCGTGGGGAAGAAGGCGACCGACCGTGCCAGGGTCGCGCCGGCCCCCGGCGGGAACCACTGGCCGATCGCACCCCACGGTGCGGGCAGCAGATACGGCGACGACGCCGCGCCCGACAGCGGGTTGGCCAGCAGCATCATCACGACGGCGCCGACGGCGATCCCGGGGACGCCGAACAGATACCCGACCCCGAAGGCGAACCAGGCGATCGCCGCCACCGCCAGCGACAGCACCGACCACACCGCCACCATGCGGGCGTCGATCACGCCGAGCCACTGCCAGACCAGTGCGAAACCGAGACCTGCGGCGAGCGGACCGAGTACCAGGGCGGACAGTTGCACCGTGAGCCGCCCACGCAGGGTCAGGCAGATCGAAATACCCAGGGCGAGACCGACGATGATCATCGGGAACAGCCCCGCCGCGACACCGGTCCCCCTCGGGTCTCCGGACGGAGCGGGTACCACCCCGTCGACGTGGAAGTCCACGCCCTGGGCCTCGGCGAGCCCCTTACCCATCGCGGTGATCGCGGTCGAGACGGCGCTCGATCCCGCGTCGGCGGTGAGCGCTGTGACCCCGGTCCGATCGATCACGAGGGCACCGGAGACACTGCGGTCGGCGATCGCGGCACGGGCGTCGGCGCGGGTGTCGTAGGTGCGCACGGCGACCGCCTGGTCACCGGCGTTCTGCTCGATCCCGGCGACCACCTGCTCGGTGATCGGAGCCGGTGCGACCACGCCGACCGGGAGATCGTGTGGCCCGGCTTTCACGGCCAGTGCCACAAACCCGGCCGCGACCAGGGCGAACACCACCGGAATCAGAATTGCCAGGGCGCTCGCCCGCCCCCAGACGGCAGCGGACGCCGACGGCGTCGTGTCCCCGACGTCGGTGGCGCCGGGTGATGGTGACGTGATGGACGTCGACATGACACACCTCCAAAAAGAACGAGTTTTCGTTTTAGAGTGTGCGCCCCCACACGCCGATTATCAAGAACGGATTTTCGTTTTAGGATGGGGTGATGCCCCGGATCTCCGACGAACGCAAACAGGAACGCCGCGAGCAGATCCTCGAAGCCGCACGGATCTGCTTTCACCGCAAAGGTTTCCACAAGACGTCGATTGCAGATGTGATCGCCGAGTCGGGTCTGTCGGCTGGTGCGGTGTACTCGTACTACTCCTCCAAAGAGGAACTCATCGCCGCGGTCGCCCGCTCGATTCTGCTCGGGTACGCCGAGACGACGTCGCAGACCCTCGACGGCGACCCCGTGAACCCGGCGCTGTCCCCCGCGGAGACACTCTCCGCACTCGGTGGGCGCATTGTCGCGCGGCTCGCACCCGGCGTGGACGACTTCAGGTTGCTGCTCACCGTGTGGGGTGAGGCAGCGGCCAATCCGGCGTTCCGGGAGATCGCCACCGAGATCATCAGCGGACTGCGCGCGTTCTTCACGACCGTGCTTCGCCACTGGGGCGACGACGGCCATCCACTCCCCATGGAACCCGAGGAGATGGCACCGGTGATGCTGGCGATGCTGCAGGGCGTGGTGTTCCAGCAGGCCGTCGTCGGCGACCTCGACTCGGACGCGTACCTCGAATCGGTTCGGAAACTGCTGGTGACGGCGGGATTATGACGCCGTCCACCGCACCATCTACCGGTCGTCGTCCTCGTCGTCGAGCGGTCGCGGCGGCGCGAGCTTGGCCTTGCGGTAGGTCATCACCAGCATCGCGATGTTGACGACGATGAGAGCGATGCCGAGGGCAACCCACAGCCACCGACCGTCCCGCCACCAGGTGTAGGTGAGGAATCCGACGCAGACCATCAGGATGATCGCGCCGACGGTCACCATCATCCGGGAGAACCCCTGGGCGGTGCGCTGGAAATCATGGCTGGTCATCGGATCACCTCTCGTCGGGCCCCCGGACCACTCGCCGCGAACACTTCGTCACCGCCTCAGTTCTGGACAACGATCGAGATCGCCAACGCGATCGACACCATCACTATGGCAGCGACCACGAACAGGACGGGCGACGGCCCCGGCATCGGACCACCCTCACGCAGGACCCGGTCGGTTCGGCGCCACCGCAGCACCCCCAGGACGGCCACCGCGCACCCGACCGCGACCATGATCAGGCCGAGGGTGCTCTCCAACAGCGTGCTGGTGATGTCGGGGGCGATGTAGACCACGGCGACGCCACCGGCGATGAAGCCCAACGCGGTGCGAATCCAGGCCAGGAAGGTCCGCTCGTTGGCCAGGGTGAAGCGGGCATCGGGGGCGCCGGGCACCATCGGGGCAGCGTCGGGGTCAGCCTGCCCACTGGCTCTTTCGCTCATCAGTGTCCTTGGCCTCTCGAATCGCGCGACCGGCGAAGGCCGCCGATACCTCGATCGCCTCCATCGTCTCGCGGTGATGCGACCCGAAGACGGGGAACGCGTGGACCTGCCAAGAATAGCTGTGGGCGACAGCGTCGACCCCCGCCTCGTCGAGCTCCTCGACCAGCGCGATCACGTCCGGTTCGAGCATCTCGTTCTCGGCGGTGATCAGGATGGTGGGCGGGAAGATCGTAGGCTCGAGGTCACCGATCCGGCGCACCCCGGCCAGCTGCAGCGGGCCACGATCGAAGGCCGGCGCGAGCTGGGCCATCTTGGCCTTGGGCAGGTAGGCGTCGGAACGGCTACACCGGTCCGGATGCGTTCCCAGGTCGAGATCGAGCAGCGGCGAGAATCCGACAAAGGCCACCGGCGCGGGGAACCCCTGCGCGATCGCCCCTTCGATCACCTTCGCGGCGAGGAACCCGCCGGCCGAATCGCCGGCGACCACCACGCGACGGTATCCGCGCTCGACGAGCAGTTCCCGGTACGCCGACACCGCATCGACCACCGAGGTGCCCACGCCCGCGGCCGGGAGCTGCCGATAGACCAGCGAGAACACCGGGACTTCGCACTTCTGTGCCATCCGGGCGGCGATCGACCGGTGCGTGCCGACCCCACCGACGACGAAGGCACCGCCGTGCAGGTAGAGGATCGCCGTGTCGGGGTCGCGACGCGACGGCCCCGTGGGCTGGATCAGTTCGGCCGGACGATCGGCGAGTTCGATCTGCTCGCGCACCACCCCGCGGGGTTTGGAGCCGACCGCGAACATCCGGTCGATCAGGAACAATCCGGCCATTCCGGGCCGGTTGAGCGGCCACAGCGACAGCAGCGGCTTGAGGAACAGCCTGCTCCCGACCCATATCGGATACGAGCCGAGGCTGGGCTTGCGGTGGTGAACGACGGGCATGATCGCCCCCTCCCTGATCTCGTCACCTCACACGAGCTTTCGGTGTAAGTGAACCTACACCGGGCGGCCGAGGCCGACGGCCTGTACCGCGATCAACGCGCGCGATGTCACCGCACGACGAAAACTAGACGAGTACGACACCTGACGTTCACCCGTGCCATGGCCGACTGGTGAGCACGGCGGGATATATTTCACGTTCCTATGTCGAGAAAACGGTGGTGAGTGTGGAGATTCCAGCACAGTTCTTGCGGTCGGCGCAGGCCAGTGCGCCACGCACGTTGTGTGACATTCTCGATGACACCGCCGCCCGACATCCCGACGCGCCGGCCATCGACGACGGCGATGTGGTCCTGAGCTATGCGCAGCTGCTCGCGGTGATCCGCCGCGGCGCCGACAACCTCACCGAGATCGGCGTCCGACGCGGCAGCCGCGTCGGCATCCGTATGCCGTCGGGGACGCGGCATCTCTACACCGCGATCCTGTCGACGATCTACGCCGGTGCCGCCTACGTGCCGGTGGACGCCGACGACCCCGACGAACGTGCCGAGCTGGTGTTCGGCGAGGCCGACATCGACGCCCTGATCGACGCCGACGGAATTCACCCGACCGGGCCGAAACCCGAGACCGAGACCGCCCCCGACGCATCAGGCGGGGCGGGGTCACGTCCGACGATCGCCGAGGACGCGTGGATCATCTTCACCTCCGGGTCCACCGGCACCCCCAAGGGGGTGGCGGTGACCCACCGCAACGCCGCCGCATTCGTCGACGCCGAAGCACTGATGTTCCTGCAGAACGACCCGATCGGCCCCGGTGACCGCGTGTTGGCCGGGCTGTCGGTGGCCTTCGACGCCTCGTGTGAGGAGATGTGGCTGGCCTGGCGCAACGGCGCCTGCCTGGTCCCCGCCCCGCGCTCGCTGGTGCGTAGCGGCATGGACCTGGGTCCGTGGCTGGTGCAGCGCGACATCTCGGTGGTGTCCACCGTCCCGACCCTGGCCTCGCTCTGGCCGTCGGAGGCCCTCGAGGCGGTCCGGCTGCTCATCTTCGGCGGCGAGGCCTGCCCACCGGAGCTCGCCGAACGCCTGGCCGTCGAGGACCGCGAGGTGTGGAACACCTACGGCCCCACCGAGGCCACCGTCGTCGCCTGCGCCGCCCCGCTCGGCGGCCCAGGACCGGTGCGGATCGGTCTGCCGCTGGTCGGCTGGGACCTGGCCGTCGTCGACGGTGAGGGCCACCCGGTCGCCGAGGGCGGCGTCGGCGAGCTGATCATCGGCGGTGTCGGCCTTGCCCACTACCTCGACCCGGCCAAGGACGCCGAGAAGTACGCCCCGATGCCCACCCTCGGCTGGGATCGTGCCTATCGCAGCGGCGACCTGGTGCGCCTGGAATCGGCGGGCCTGGTCTTCCAGGGTCGCGCCGACGACCAGGTGAAGGTCGGCGGGCGGCGGATCGAACTCGGGGAGATCGACAACGCCCTGCAGCACCTTCCCGGGGTGTCCGGGGCGGCCGCCGCGGTCCGCAAGTCCGCCGCGGGCAACAGCCTGCTGGTCGGTTACCTGGTGTCCGCCGACCCCGCCTTCGACGTCGACGCCGCCCATCACACCCTGACCCAGCAACTGCCGGCACCGATGGTGCCGCGGTTGGCACTGGTCGACGAGCTGCCCACACGCACCTCCGGCAAGGTCGACCGCAACGCGCTGCCGTGGCCGCTGCCCGGCTCGGCGTCCACCGTCGAGGCGGCCGACGACCTGACCGGCACCGAGCAGTGGCTGGCGCAGCGATGGACCGATGTCCTGGGCGTCACGGTCGGCAGCGACGAGGCCGACTTCTTCACCGAGGGCGGCGGCTCGCTCGCCGCCGCACAGCTGGTCACCGCACTGCGCGAGCGGTACCCGCAGATCACCGTGGCCGACCTCTACGATCACCCCCGGCTGGGATCGCTCGCCGAGATGCTCGACGCGGCGGCCCCGACGGCGGTGATCGAGGAACGCGTCGTCGCCCCCACCCCGGCCCGGGCCGGACTGACCCAGATCCTGCTGTCGGTGCCGCTGACCACGCTCACCGGCTTGCAGTGGGCCACCTGGCTCGGCGTGGCCAACAACGTCGGGGCCTGGGCCGCCGACGGTCTCGACGTGTCGGTGCCGTGGCTGATCGAGGTCGACTGGTGGATCGTGCTGGCCGCATTCCTCGTGTTCATCACCCCGCCCGGCCGGATGGCCATCGCCGCGGTCGGCGCCCGCCTGCTGTTGCGCGGCGTGACGCCCGGTGATCATCCGCGCGGCGGGTCGGTGCACCTGCGGTTGTGGGTGGCCGAGCGTCTGCTCGACGCCTCCGGTGCGGCCAACATCTCCGGCGCTCCGTGGATGATCTACCTGGCCCGCGCGCTCGGCGCCTCGGTCGGCAAGGGGGTGGACCTGCACACCATCCCCCCGGTCACGGGCATGCTGACCGTCGGCGAGGGCGCCTCGGTGGAACCCGAGGTGGATCTGTCGGGCTGGTGGATCGACGGCGACATCGTCCACATCGGTGAGGTCGTGATCAAACGTGGCGCGACGGTGGGGGCACGTTCGACCCTCGCGCCGGGTGCGGTGATCGGCCGCGATGCCGAGGTCTCCCCCGGATCGGCGGTCTTCGGACACGTCAAGAAGGAACAGCACTGGGCGGGGTCACCGGCGGTCAAGGTCGGCAAGGCCGAACACCCCTGGCCCCAGCACCGTCCGGCCCGGCACAGCATGTGGGTGCCGATCTACGGGCTGTCGTCGCTGCTGCTGGCCGCGATCCCGCTGATCTCGCTGGCCGTCGGGCTCGTCGTGATCGGGTCGTGGGCGCTGCGCGCGGATCGCCTGCGCGACGTCGGCCTGCGCGCACTCGCCCTGATCCCGCCGGCCGCGATCGCCAGTCTGTTCGTGTTCGCGCTGATCACCGCGGTGCTGGTGCGTCTCCTGTCGCTGGGCCTGACCAAGGGCTATCACCCGGTGCGGTCGCGCGTGGGGTGGCAGGTCTGGCTGACCGAACGACTCCTCGACGCGGCCCGCACCTACCTGTTCCCGCTGTATGCGAGCCTGCTGACGCCGGTCTGGTTCCGCATCCTGGGCGCCAAGGTCGGCAAGGGCACCGAGATCTCCACCGCGCTGATCCTGCCGAAGTTCACCACCATCGACGACGGGTCGTTCCTCGCCGACGACACCATGGTGGCCTCCTACGAGCTCGGCGGCGGCTGGCTGCACATCGACGATGCCAAGATCGGTAAGCGCTCGTTCCTGGGCAACTCCGGCATCACCGGCCCGGGACGCAAGGTCCCGAAGAACGGTCTGGTGGCGGTGTTGTCGGCGGCCCCGGACCGTGCGAAGTCGGGATCGAGTTGGCTGGGCAGCCCACCGGTCCGCCTGCGCCGGACCGCCGCCGAGACCGACACCTCACGTACCTTCGATCCCTCCACCGGATTGAAGGTGGCGCGCGCGATCATCGAGACCCTGCGCCTGATCCCGGTGATGGTGTCGTTCGGACTGGGCGTCTTCATGCTGCTGGGCTTGCAGTACATCGCCTCGCAGTCGAACTTCGTGGTCGCCGGCCTGGTCAGCGGACTGCTCCTGCTGGTTGCCGGTGCCGCGGCCTGCTGCATCGCGGCGGCCGCGAAATGGCTGGTCGTCGGGCCGATCCGGGTCTCCGAGCATCCGCTGTGGAGTTCGTTCGTGTGGCGCAACGAGCTGTCGGATGCGTTCGTGGAGACCGTCGCCGCCCCCTGGTTCGCCAACGCGGCCACCGGCACCCCGATCCTCAACCTGTGGTTGCGCATGCTGGGCGCCGAGATCGGCCGCGGTGTCTGGTGTGAGACCTACTGGCTGCCCGAGGCCGACCTGGTGACCCTCGGCGACGGCGCGAACGTGCAGCGCGGCTGCGTCGTGCAGACCCACCTGTTCCACGATCGCGTGATGGCGATCGACCGGGTGACCCTGGGTGCGGGTGCCACCCTCGGCCCACACTGTGTGGCATTGCCCGCATCGGGTCTGGGCGAGTCGGCGACCGTCGGACCGGCCTCGCTGGTGATGCGCGGGGACGTCGTGCCCGCGCACACCCGCTGGCAGGGCAACCCGATCGCCCCGTGGAAGAAACGCTGACGCGACGGGTGAGGCCCCTCCCGTCGGTCACCTCACCGCGTCGTCGGTGATCCAGCGGGGCGGGTCGGCGCCGGGCGTGTAGTCACATGACGCGCCCGTGTTGACCGCGGCGTACAGGTGCTTGCCGAGTTCGGGCTGGACCTCGGTGATGTGGGCGAGTGCGCCGACGATCGCCTTGCGGACGGCCACCCGCGCACGCTCGGTGTGCGTGCCGGTGATCCGCATCCGCCCGGACAGTCCGGTGGCGGAGTCGAGTTGGTGGTGCAGGGCGGCACGTTCGGTGGCGAGCGCCTCGGTCAGCCGGCCACGCGCGTCGAGGGCATCGAGCTCGACGATGCGCCGGCGGTAGGCCGAGCGTGCCTGTGCGTCAAGGGTTTCGATCCCCGACTGATCGACCCGCATGCCGGTGCCGGCGGCGACGAGGTCGGCGGCGGCGATCGGCGTGCCGGGCGCGCGCACGAGGCGCCGCAGGTGGTCGAGGCCGCGCATCGCCCGGACCGTCGACACCGAACCGGATGACCCCACCTCCCACAGCTGGTCACCCACCGGGCGGAGCACGAAAGTGGTTGTGGTGAAGCAGGGTTCGGGTCGATCCGCCAGTCGCCGATACCACCAGCGCGCCCCGATCCTCCGGTAGGTGGCCAGTGCACCGCGGCGGAATGACCGTGCGGCATCATCGTTGCCGATCCGCGCATGTGCACGGGTCAGGGTGTCGTCGGTGACGCCGTGGAAGGCCACCGCGCCCGCGTTGATCACCGCCCGGTGGGCGTAGGGCGTGAGGAGTTCGGCGATGGTGGCGATCACGTCCCGGTCGTCGATGAACAGTGCCGCCTCCAGCGTGCACTGCATGACCAGCAGCCAGTCGTGATCGCGTGGGACCGAATGCAGGTCGCTTCCCAGCTGGCCGACCACCGCCGCCACCCGGCCGGTGTCACCGGCCGCCGACCACACGAACGCGGCCTCGGCGAGAATGGTGCGAGCTCCCTCGGTCAGGGCGAACTCCTCGTAGAGCTCGGCCTCCACGGCGCAGGTCGCCCGGTCCCCGGCGATCACGGCCGGATAGGCGGTCATCGCATGCGAGATCGCAAAGGCGTCGGCGATGAACACCTCGGTGGCCGCGCCCGCCGCCCGCTCACGCAGGTAGGGCGCGGTGTCGGTGCGTCCGCGCAGCAGATCGAGCATCAGTCGGCGGGACGCGGCGAAGAACTGTGCGCGCGGCGAGGACTCACCGAGCAGTTCCAACGCCCGGATCTGGCGGTGGATCAGCGGCAGATCGAGGCGCTCGCAGCCGACGGTGAGGGTCCACAAGTGTGCGGTGATGTGGGCGTCGACGTCGGCGACGTGGGCTGCGGCATCGTCGATCTCGCGGGCCAGGTGGCGGCGGATCTCGAAGTCGTCGGGACCCCAGTGCACCACCAGTGCGGCGTCGAGGGCGTCGACCAGCCAGTCGGCCACCCCGGCCTCCTGCGCGGCGGTCACCGCCAGCTGGGCGAACGGGACGCCCCGGCCGGCGACGTTGGCGTACGCCCAGCTCCGGGCGATCGCGGCCGCCACCGCGATGCGGCGCGGCGGGTCGTCCTGGACCCGCAGGAACACCTCGTAGAGGCGTGCGGGCAGGACACCGGCCTCGGTCTCGAAACGTTGCGCGGCGCCCAGACCCAGTAGCGCAGCGGTCCAGGTCGCGACATCGCCGGTCTCCCGTGCCCGGACCGCGGCCGCATCGAACCAGGCCACGGTCTCCTCCGCCTGCGCGCTGTCGGAACAGGCGCGGGCGCGGGCCAGCATGGCCGGGGCGTCGGTCACGTCCGGATCGGGTGGACCTCCGCTGCGCGTCGCCGTCGTGTCTCCCCTCGTCCGGGGTTCACCGGTGCGGTGGGCACCATGATTCGACGATAGGCCCGTCGATGAGCGCGGACGCGGGTTTCCGGCGGGGTGGCCTGGCCTACAGGCGGGATGAATTGGCCTACTGCCGGGCCATCCGTTCCATGTTGGCCCCGAGCACCTCCTGGAGCGCGGCGAGCTCGGAGGTCCGGGTGAACTCGATGATCTCGGTGCCACCGGTGATCAGCGGGACGTGTCCGGGTGAGGCGACGTAGGCGTCGCCGGCCACATAGGTCTCCTCGTGGTCGGCCCACCGGAAGGTGACCTGACCGCTGACGACGTATCCCCAGTGATCGCACTGGCAGCGGTCGTCGGGCAGGCCGGCGAAATAGGGCGCGGCGTCGACGTCGACGGGGAATGTCTCGAACGCCACCGTCAGGTCGTCGAGTTCGGCATAACGTCCTTCGATGTTCGGTGCGTCGACCGTGACGGGCGTGGTGGCCTTGTTGGCGCTGGGCATGATGGTCGCCTCCTGGACTGGGTGCCGGGACGGTCCCGACACCCAGGAGGCGTGAATTCGGAGATCACGGATGTGACACCGAACGGAACAACTCAGACGGCGGGGGCGTCCACCTTCTTCGGCAGGGTGAACAGGGTGGCGATGCTGAGCACGATGAGCATGATGCCGCCGACCCAGACGAAGACGGTGAGTGCGAACTGCCCGGCGATGATCATCACGATGCCGGCGAGCACCGAGATGATGCCGGAGAACACGAGGTACCAGGTGGGCACGTGCGCCGACTTGCTGGCCGCGGCGAACAGGTCGTTGACGCCCTGGAAGATCCAGCCGATGCCGATGAACAGCGCGAGCAGCCACACGGCGTCACTGGCCGGACTGAAGAGCGCGAACACACCGACGACGATGGTCAGGACGCCGAGCAGGCCGAGCAGCACCCGGATGCCGGTGGACAGGAACGACGCCGCGAACGCCTGGGAGACACGGAAGATGCCGCCCACGATCAGGGCGATACCGAACAGGACACCCAGGATCACGACGGTGACGCCGGGCCAGATGACCGCGATCAGGCCCAGGACGATTCCCGCGATCGCGGAAGCGATGAGTGCGGTGCGCACCGCGCCGATGAGTTCATCAGGGAACTGCTTGTTGTACACGGCGAAAGTCATGGTCGAAGCGTATCCCGCTCGCAGGCTTTCGGCCCAGATGTCGTGGGGTTTCACCCCTCCCGGATGAGAACGGCACCACCGCGGCCGGTAGACAGGAACGATGACCGAGCTCGCCTTCTTCCGTCCGGAGTCCGACGGACGTGTGTTGCCGACGGCCTTCTCCCACAGCCTGTGGGCGCCCGGCACGCTCAACGGACCGGCCGTGTGTGCCATCGCAGCCCACCACACCGAGGTCGAGTTCACCGAGACCGGGTTCCGCCCCGCACGGTTCACCATCGACATGTTCAGGGCGGCCCGCGACCTGCCCACGTCGATGCGATCCCGGCTGGTGCGCTCGGGTGGGCGGATCCGCGTGGCCGAGGTGGATGTGTTCCAACATGCGGCCGACGGCGAGGAGGTACTCGCAGCCCGTGCCACCACCGTGTACCTGCGCGAATCGCAGAATCCTCCGGGCCGGCGGTGGACCCGGCCGGACTCCGCCGTCAGCTTCGTCCCGCCGGCGGAGACGACCGACGATCGGCGGCCCTTCTTCGCGACCGACCCGGCCGACGCCCCGTTCGGCGGCCCGGTGGGTGACTGGAGCCGTGACATCGGTGCCCATCAGACCGCCACCCGCAAGCGTCTGTGGGCTTCGGCCGCACCGGCGGTCGCCGGACAGCCGCTGACTCCGTTCGTCCAGGCCGCGATCAGCGCGGAATCGACCAGCCTGGTCTGCAATTGGGGTTCGACCGGCATCGGGTTCATCAATTGCGATCTGACCATGGCACTTTCACGCCTGCCGCGTGGACCACGGATCGGCGTCGAGGCCGATACACACACCGAACACGACGGGATCTCGGTGTCGACCGCCGGTTTGTACGACGTCGACGGCATGTTCGGCACCGGGATGGTCACCGCGGTGAACAATGCCGCCGCCGAGATCGACTTCACCACGGTGGATTCCGGCGCACGGTATCGCGAGGCGTGACGAGCGCCACACCCTGGATATGTGTTCTCGACCACACAGCCGTTGTCGGGGTTTGCTAGGGTCCACCGCATGCGCCGATCGTCCGTACGATTCCGCACTGCCCTCGCCGTCACCGCCACGACCGCTGCGCTGACCGCGGGACTGGTACTCCAGGCACCGGCGACCGGAGCTCCCGCAGCCGCCGGGATGGGTTCGATCGTGGCCCGCCTCACCGGTCCTGGCGCGATCAACGACACCGTCGGCCGCCACGACATCATCGGTACCGACCTCGGCGTCATGTGGGACAACGGCCACGGCGAGATCCTCACCGCCTTCGGCGACACACAATCACTCAACGGCTGGTCGTTGCTGTACGGCCAGCTGTTCTACTGGCGTTCGAATGTGTTGTTGCGCAGCACCGACCACGATCTCGCCGACGGCATGACCTTCACCGGCCACGCCGGTCCGCCGGGCCACGCCAAACGCCTGCTCAAGCCGAACCTGCGACGCGAGGTGACGATCATCCCGACCGCGGGCATCGCCGCCAACGGCAAGCAGTACATGAGTGTCATGTCGGTCAAGCACTGGGGCAATCCGAGCAGCTGGGTGACCAACTGGTCGGGCCTGGTGGCCTCCACCGACAACGGCACGAACTGGCACTCGGTCAACGCATTCCGACCCAACGGTGGCGGCAACAAGAAGTTCCAGATGTCGGCGTTCCTCAAGGTCGGTGACACCGTCTACACCTATGGCACCCCCGACGGCCGGTACGGCGCGGTCTATCTCGCCCGGGTCCCCGAGCATGCGATCGAGAATCTCGGTGCGTACGAGTACTTCTCGTATGGCCGGTGGGTCCGCGACGATCCCGGCGCCGCCACCCCGGTGATGCCCGCGCCCACCGGGGAACTGTCGGTGGCGTGGAATTCCTATCTGGGTAGGTTCATCTCGCTGTCGACCACCGCGGAGGGCGTCAAACTCCGGACCGCCGACAACCCGGCCGGGCCATGGAGTTCGGGCCGGGTCGTGGTGTCCAAGAACGACCCGTACTCCGGCTACGCACCGTACATCCACCCGTGGTCGACGTCGGGACCGATGCTGTACTTCACGTATTCGATCTCGTACGGCTACCAGGTGTACCTGATGCGACTTCCCCTGCAGCGCGGCTGAACCACTGATGGTCGGCACCGGCAGCTGCGCGCTCACCGATGACGGCGCGGGTCGGCGACGGGTACGCCCGGTGACCGGCGGGATCACCGGGCGTACCCGCCCGCCGCGTCACCGTCCGAGCATCGTCTTCATCTGATCGATCTCGGCCTGCTGGCTGGTCTTGATCTGCGTTGCCAGGGCCCGGGATTCAGGGTTGACGCCGCCGGCGAGCTCGGTGTCGGCCATGCTGATCGCACCCTCGTGGTGGGCGATCATCCCGGTGAGCCACAGCTTGTCGAACTCCGCACCGTTCGCCTGCTCGAGTGCGGTCATCTGCGCCTGCGTCATCATGCCGTTCATCGTTCCGTGTCCCATGTTCTCGTGGCCCATATCCCCGGTGCCCGAGCCCCCGCTGCCCGAGCCCATCCCCGAACCGACACCCCACGACGCCAATCGGGCGTTCATCTGGTCGATCTCGGGTTGCTGGGCGCTACGGATCTGCGTCGCCAGGGTCCGTAGTTCGGCGTTGTCGGTTCGGGTGGGAACCAGGTCGGCCATCGCCACCGCCTGCTCGTGGTGCGGGATCATCATCTGGTTGAACATCACGTCGGCCTGGTTGTGGGCACTCTGGCCCGCGGTCGACGCCACGGTGCCCGACGGCGTCGCCGACATCATCGTCATGTGCGCGTGATCGCCGTGCCCATCGCCGCTGGTGTTGTCATCGGATGAGCATCCGGTGACGAGTGCGACGGCGGTGACTGCGCCGGCCGCGGCGACGAGGGCCCGGGTGGAGAGGTGGTTCATCGTGAACTCCTGTCTGGGAGGTGAATTCGACTGTTGATCGGTGGTGTGGGCACAACCTGCCGATCAGCAGCGGATCACCGCGAGTTCCAGATGAGTGGGCACGGCCCACGGTGGTGGTCGTCCCAGGAGGCGAACCGCCCCCGACCACGTTCCCGCGAGCACCGGTGGCGCCGCCAGAACCCAGATCAGGATCACCAGGATCACCGGCGGCAACGGCACGTCGTCGCCTCGGACGAGGTGGCACTGGTGGCCGAGGTCGCAGTGGTCCCCGCTACCCATGTGGGTGTCGGTGGCCTTCGACTCCGAAGTCATCGTGGGGGCCGAACCCGGCGCGGAATGCGATCCGTGTGCGTTCTGCGTGTCGTGCATCGGCATCGCCGGTCCGGCGACCAGTGCGTGCATGAGCGCCAACGCGAGCGCGACGGTCAGGATCACTGCGACGCGCACCCACCACGGCAGGTGGCGGGTACGGCGCAAGTGCATGTTCCCAGATTAGCCACTCGCTGGTGAGGCAACCGGCGCGTCCGGATCCGTGACATCACGGGGGTCCGCATCCGCCGACTCGGCGAGCCGTCGCTCCTCCCGACGCCGGTTGCGCGGCTGCACGATCGAGCGGTCGATGACCTGATAGACCACGATCACCACCGCGGCCAGGCCCCAGCCGAGGATGATGTCGAAGACATAGTGCTCGGCCGTGTAGACGAGGGTGAAGGCCATCGCCACCGCGTACCCCATGAACAGCGTCTTGCCCAGCGCCTTGACGCGCGGCCACATGAACAGGGCCAACAACATGGTCAGGCCCGCATGCAGCGACGGTATCGCGGCCACGAGATTCGACTTGCCCTGTCCGATCTCGATCAGGTTGGACGCGACGTGGATGTGCAGGTACTCCCAGCCCCGGGCCGAGATCCGCTCCACATACGGTGCGGCGTCGTGGTGCACCGGGTCGATCGGACCGAGGATGCCGCCGGGGGTGGAGGCCTCCGGTGTGGTCATGCAGATCGCCTCGCGCGGACCGTCGGCCACCTCGGCGGTGGTGCAGCGCGCCGCGGCCCAGGGCGGGGCGGCGGGCACGAGGGTGTAGCCCACCAGTCCGAGGAACGTGGTGGCGACGAAGCAGGCCGCGAACCGGCGCCAGGCGCCGCGATCACGCAGCCACAGCACCGCGGCGACCGCGTAGGGGACGATGAAGTACGACATGTAGACGAGGCTGGTGATGACCTCCCACCACGGCGCCTGCGCCTGCTTGAGGTGTTCCTGCAGCCAGGTCGTGGGGACCACCCCGAACATCGCCTGGTCGGCGTCGGGCGCGAGGTGCCACGCCACCGGGACCTGGATGATCTGGGCGACGTTGCGGGTCCAGTCGTAGAGGATGAGGATCAGCGCGAACGGCGCCCAGTCGAGGAAGACCGTGATCACCTTACGGCGGCCGATGCTCGCGGCGATCAGACCCAGACACAGCAGCAGGATCAGGCGGGTGCGGTCGAAGGCGAGTCCGTGCTGCCAGAACTCGAGCCCCATGAAGACGACCCACGCGATGATCGCCACCCGGCGCACCATGGTGAGATCACGACGCGTCTCCGGTTCCGCCTCCATCTCGGCGGCCGCCGCGATGTCGTCGAGGATCGGCTCCAGACCCGGTGGATCCGGGTCCGGGAAGCGGCCGGACGTCGTCTCGTCAACGCTCAACGCTCACCCCTCGCCGTGGCTTGCGTCTTTCCGTCAAGCCGTAACCAGAAGTCAGCCTAATGAACATCTGTTGTTGGTGTCCCGTTCGGGCACAGGTTACGGGTCGCCGATCATCCCGAACTCCCCCACTCGGAGGTGGTCTCGGTCACACTGTGAAAGTCCCGCAAAACCGGTCGCATGGGCCGGAGTACGGCGCCCGGAGGTCACGATGCCCAACAGATTCCTGCGCTACGGCGATCAGCGCTACATCATCAACAAGGAGGCCGAGGCGCGTCTCGACCGCGCCCTCGACGCCGTCTATGCGAAAGGTGCCGGACATCAGTGGCTGAATCTCTACCACGGCACCGAGGCGCCGTGCCGACTCCTGATCGCCTCCGGGGTCCCGATCACCATCGAAACCGAGCCCAATGACTGACCGCCGAGGTGCCGGCATGCGCCTCGGAATACACCTGCGCGAGGACTTCTATCCCTGATTCCACTGCATGTCAATCGATTTCGTTGCCTACCAACGAGCGACAGCCCGGGCGCGGGCGCCGGTGGCCGACGTCGAACGCCCACCGACGCCCTCGGCGGCGCGGCGACCCCGCCCGGTGACCGAGTCGCCGATCGAGCATGGCCGACGCCCTATGCTGGCGCCTATGTCAGCAGTCCGTGACCATCGGGAGCGCGTCCATCGAGAGGATGTCCTACGGCTCGCTCGCAGCAAGTACCTGTCCGGCGAGCGGATCGACCTCAACCAGATCGCCCAGGAGGCAGGCGTCAGCCGCGTCACCCTGCACAGGTGGGTCGGTACGCGCGACGCCCTCCTCGTCGAGGTCATCTGGCCGCTGACCGCAGTCACTCTCGAGCAGGAGTGGCAGAAGGCCCAGGACCTCCCCGGAGCCCGGGTGCCCCGGGTCATCGGCGGCTATCTGCGTGCGGTGATGGCTCAACCGGGCGCGCGCCGATTCCTGGTCGAGGAGAACGAGCGCGCGATGAAGATCTTCACACTGGCCGCACATGGGTTCCAGCCCAGGTTCGTCGCCGCCATCCGCGATCTGCTCGCGCTCGACGTCGAGTCCGGACGGACGTCGACGATCCTGTCCCTCGACGAGTTGGCCTATGCCACGGTCCGGATCGCCGAGTCCTATCACTATCTGCCGACGATCGCAGGCGAGGAGGCCGATCCGGAGACCGCCGAGCGGGTGTTGACCGCCTTTCTGGACACCGGGCGCCCGGAGACCGCGGCGATTGACGCCTGATACATATTCATAATATGTTACATCTGTCGTGACCTAGACCACAGCGGGAGCACAGATGACCTCGACAGCACATCAGGAGCTCGACAACCCGGGGACCGCGGACGGTCGCATCCCCGATCTGCGGACCGACCCTCGTACCAACCGCCGACTGCTCGCCACGCTGGCGCAGTTCGATCTCGATGCGCCGAGCGGCGTACCCCCCGTGGGGCGGGGCTCGGACCCGGCCGACATCGATGAGTTCCTCGACGGAGCACATGCCGGGTTCGAGGCGCTCTACGCTGCGGTGCCGGCCGGGCAGCCCTCCGGCCCACACAAGCAGATCGACCGCCGTACCCTCGCGATCGAGGGAGACGACGGCAACGAGCTCACCCTCCACGTGTTCAGTCCGGCCGGTGCCACCGGGCCCCTACCGGCAGTCGTCTACATCCACGGTGGGGGCATGACGATCCTCGACACGGACAACAACGTGCACCGGACCTGGTGTGGCGACATCGCCTCGTTCGGGGCGATCGTGATCGCGGTCGATTTCCGGAATGCGCATGGGCCGGTGAAGAACCCGTTCCCGGCCGGGTTGAACGACTGCCTCGCGGCCACACGATGGATCGACGCGCATCGGACGGAGCTCGGGATCTCACGCCTCGTCCTGCAGGGCGAGTCCGGTGGCGCCAACCTCGCGATCGCGGTGGCACTCAGCGCCAGACGACAGGGCCGGACCGACCTGATCGACGGGGTGTACGCGCTCGTGCCGTACATCAGCGGGGCATACAACTGGTCGGAGACCGACAAGTTGGCAGCACTGCCGTCGCTGGTGGAGAACGACGGCTATTTCATCAAGTGCGAGATGCTCGACCTGCTGGTGCATGCCTATGATCCCGATGGGCTGAACGCACGGAACCCGTTGGCGTGGCCCTACTTCGCCACATCCGACGACCTGACCGGACTCCCTCCACACGTGGTGTCGGTCAACGAACTCGATCCGTTGCGCGATGAGGGCTTGGCGTACGCGCGTGCGCTCGACGCCGCCGGCGTCCCGGTCGTTTCGCGGATCAATCCCGGCCTCACCCACGGTGCCGATTCGATCTTCAAGGACGGTGCGTCGCAGTTCTACCGGTTCACCGTCGCCGACATTCACCGGTTCGCCCTCGCTGAAGACTGAACCACACTCTCCCGCAGCCGTTCCCGGCGATGATCGGATGGTCGATCGGTGTCAGGATCGTGTACCGGTGGACGCGACCGGGTTCGACCGGCTCCGGGTGTTTCCACGACGCGCGGAACCGCGCACGCACGACTCCCTCGAGCAGAATCTGCACGAAGCCGTCAGAGTGGAGGTGACGTCGCGAGCGACGCACCGCCCTCGGCGGTCCGGTCACCGAGGAGGAACCAGCGCATCTCGACGGCGTCGCCCGGTGGCCACCCCCGCTCGGCGCGCCAACGGTTCTCGCCCATGACGAAGATCTGGACGCGTGGACATGCAGTCCGCGGGCCGATGCTTGGGATGGTGGTCGAACCAGTCGCGTCAGCACGACCGGGGCGGTGGCATGGTCGCCGAAGTCCACGTCACCGGTACCGCCCGACGACGCTGACCGTAGGGCAGCAGATGCGCCCACGGCCCCAGATCATGATGAGCCGCTGATCGCCACGACCGCGGCGGGGCCGACCGGTAGACGTGGTCCGGAGTGTCCGGGTCGGCCAGGTGCTCCGGTCCGGCGACACCGCCACTCGATCGTCTCGTAGCCGTCGCGCGATCCTCGCGCTCGCAGGGGACGAAGCCGCCGCCGGAACCGCCTCGACCCGCGTGTCGTGGACGATCACCCCGACCTCGACGGCGCCCACGTCGTAGGGGCCGCCCAACTCGGCCAGGTATCCGCTCACGAGGCCGGATCACCGGTCGGATCGGTTGCTGATCAGCGGCGACACGCCGGATATGACACATTTCGCAAGTGTCATCGTGCTGGCGGCAGTGCCCCCACGGCAGACGCCGGCCGTGGCCAGGGCGGGTCTAAGGTGGCAGGCATGCGCATCGGAGCACACCTGCGCGAGGATGCCGATCCCCTCGCCTCCGCCGACGAACTCGGTATCGACGTCTTCCAGATGTTCGTCACCGATCCACAGAAGTGGAACAAGCCCAAACCCCATCCGCATGGGGCAGCGATCCGTGAGTCGCCGGTCGACGTGGTGGTGCATTCGAGCTATCAGATCAACGTCGCAAGCCTGAACAATCGGCTGCGCATGCCGTCCCGCAAGGCCGTCGTGGAGCAGGCCGCCGCGGCCGCCGAGCTCGACGCCTTCGGCCTCGTCGTCCATGGTGGGCACCTGCGTGACGGCGAGGACTCCGCAGAGGGATTCGCCAACTGGCGCAAGCTGTTCGACCGCCAGGCCGAGAAGGGCGGCTTCGGCGTCCCGATCCTGATCGAGAACACCGCGGGCGGCGATCACGCGATGGCCCGCACCCTCGAGTCGATCGACCGCCTCTGGGAGGCCGTCGGCGACTTCGAGCAGGCCGGGTTCTGCCTCGACACCTGCCACGCCTGGGCCGGCGGCGAGGATCTGGTCGGCCTGGTGGAGCGGGTCAAGGAGATCACCGGGCGGATCGACCTGGTGCACCTGAACAACTCGCGCGACGAGTTCGACTCGGGTCGCGACCGTCACGCAAACCTCGGGGCCGGGCACATCGATCCCGAGGTACTGGCCGCGGTCGCGCGCGCCGCCGGTGCCCCGGTGATCCTGGAGACCCCGGCCGAGGGAATCCCGGCCGACCTGGAGTTTCTGCGCTCGGCGCTCTGAGGTCCCACCCACCCGTCGTCCGACCAACGGGCGCGCCCCTCGAGCGGGGTGCGCCCGTTCGTCATACCCGACGGACCGGATCCGGTCCGGACGGTCTTGCCCGAGGTCACACTCCCGCGTGGGTTGTCCGTCACGGGCAGTCGCGGTATTCTTGTGGTTACCGGCGAGTAACTTATGCGCACCGAATGCTGCCACCACCGGCTGCCTCGGGCACGCACCGATCGCCACCGACGATTTCCGGCGACGCCAACCGCAGGGACATCAGCCCGCAGTCAGATAGGAACTCCAGATGGGCCACTACAAGAGCAACATGCGCGACCTCCAGTTCAACCTCTTCGAGGTCTTCGAGCTGGACAAGGTTCTCGAGTCGGGCGAGTTCGGCGATCTCGATCACGAGACCGCCGTCGACATGCTCCGCGAGGTCAAGAACCTCGCCGAGGGCGTCATCGCCGAGTCCTTCGCGGATGCGGACCGCAATCCCCCGACCTTCGATCCCGACGAGCACAGCGTCACCATCCCGGAGGGCTTCAAGAAGTCCTACAACGCGATCGTCGAGGGCGGCTGGGACAAGATCGGTGTCGCCGAGGAGCTCGGCGGCCTGCCCGCACCGCGGTCGCTCTACTGGGCCATCGGCGAGATGATCCTCGGCGCCAACCCGCCGGTGTTCATGTACGCCGCCGGCTCGGGCTTCGCGAACATCTTCTACGACAACGGCACCGATGAGCAGAAGAAGTGGGCCGCCATCTGCTCCGAGCGTGGCTGGGGCGCCACCATGGTGCTCACCGAGCCCGACGCCGGTTCGGACGTCGGCGCCGGCCGCACCAAGGCCACCCTGCAGGAGGACGGCTCCTGGCATATCGACGGCGTGAAGCGCTTCATCACCTCCGCCGACCAGGACATGACCGAGAACATCTTCCACCTGGTGCTGGCCCGCCCCGAAGGCGCCGGCCCCGGCACCAAGGGCCTGTCGCTGTTCTTCGTCCCCAAGTTCCACTTCGATCCCGAGACCGGTGAGCTGGGTGAGCGCAACGGCGCCTTCGTCACCAACGTCGAGCACAAGATGGGCATCAAGGCCTCCGCCACCTGTGAGGTCACCTTCGGCCAGCACGGCGTCCCGGCCAAGGGCTGGCTCGTCGGCGAGGTCCACAAGGGCATCGCGCAGATGTTCGACGTCATCGAGCACGCCCGGATGATGGTGGGCACCAAGGCCATCTCCACCCTGTCGACCGGCTACCTGAACGCCCTCGACTACGCCAAGGAGCGCGTGCAGGGCGCCGACATGACCCAGATGACCGACAAGGCCGCGCCGCGCGTGACCATCACCCATCACCCGGACGTGCGTCGTTCGCTGCTCACCCAGAAGGCCTACGCCGAGGGTCTGCGCGCGGTGTACCTCTACACCGCCTCACACCAGGATCCGGTTGCCGCCCAGATCGTCTCGGGCGCCGACGCGGCGCTGGCCCACCGCGTCAACGACCTGCTGCTCCCGATCGTCAAGGGCGTGGGTTCCGAGCGGGCCTACGCCAACCTCGGTCACGAGTCGCTGCAGACCTTCGGTGGTTCGGGCTTCCTGCAGGACTACCCGATCGAGCAGTACATCCGTGACTCGAAGATCGACTCGCTGTACGAGGGCACCACCGCCATCCAGGCGCAGGACTTCTTCTTCCGCAAGATCATCCGCGACAAGGGTCAGGCCCTCGCACACGTCGCCGGCCAGATCCAGTCGTTCATCGACTCCGAGGCGGGCAACGGTCGCCTCAAGACCGAGCGCGCCCTGCTGCAGACCGCTCTGCAGGACGTCCAGGCGATGGCCGCCGCCCTCACCGGCTTCCTGATGGGTGCGCAGGAGAACCCGAAGGAGCTCTACAAGGTCGGCACCGGCTCGGTGCGGTTCCTGATGTCGGTGGGCGACCTGCTCATCGGCTGGCTGCTGCTGCGTCAGGCCGAGATCGCCATCGCCAAGCTCGACGAGGGCGCCGGCGACGACCAGTCGTTCTACGAGGGCAAGGTGGCCGTGGCAAGCTTCTTCGCCAAGAACATGCTGCCGCTGCTCACCTCGGTGCGCACCACCGTGGAGAACGTCGACAACGATCTGATGGAACTCGACGAGGCCGCGTTCTGATCTGACGATCTGATCCACACACGACACCGGCCGGGACCCCACGGGTCCCGGCCGGTGTCGTGTTCGCTGCACCCGCGGTCCGCGACTTCGGCACCTGTGGGCGACGGACGGCGCATACTGGGGTCCGTGGGGTCACGGACCTTCCAGATGAGCAGTCGGTGGCGGATTCCGTTCCGCCATGACGACGTGTTCGCCGTTCTCGCCGACGCCGACGGCTACGAATCCTGGTGGCCCCAGGTGCACGATGCACAACGCATCGACGCCGACTCCGGCCGCGCACGCTTCCGGTCGCTGCTGCCGGTCTCCCTCACCGTCCGGCTGCGCCGGGATCTCGTCGACCCGGCCACCGGGGTCCTCCGCGCCCGGCTCGACGGTGACCTGGTCGGCTGGAGTCAATGGACAGTCCGCCCCGATGCCGACACGGATGCCGAGCACACCGTCGTCCACTTCCTGCAGCAGGTGGACTTCACCAAACATATTGCCGTGGGACCACTCTGGCCGCTTCGACCTTTCCTGCGTGCCAATCACGCCCACATGATGAGGTCCGGGCGACGTGGTCTGATCCGGCGTCTCGCCGAGATCGCCGCGCGTGACGCGACCGTGTCCGGATGAACGCCACCGATGTCTCATGTTGAGACGGCCCGGCGGTGTCCCAACCCTTCCGGGCGACCGAACCGGCGACGTAGCGTGGAAACGGATCGGCCATCCACCACCATCTCGATCCACACGATGACGAAGACGTAGGTGTAGCGATGAAAGCTCTTGTATTCCATGGCCCCGGGCAGAAGGCATGGGAGGACGTTCCCGATCCCAAGCTCAGCGAGCCCACCGACATCATCGTCAAGATGGACACCACGACGATCTGCGGGACCGACCTGCACATCCTCAAGGGCGACGTCCCCGCCGTCACACCGGGACGCATCCTCGGCCACGAGGGCGTCGGCACCGTCACCGAGATCGGCGACGCCGTCACCACGCTCGCGGTCGGCGATCAGGTGATCCTGTCGTGCATATCGGCATGTGGGAAGTGTTCATACTGCAAGCAAGGTGTGTTCTCGCATTGTCTGGGCAGCGAGGGGAGTTCGGGGATCGGCTGGATCTTCGGCCATCTCATCGACGGAACGCAGGCCGAGTATGTCCGCGTCCCCTACGCGGAGACGTCGGTGTACAAGCTGCCCGCGACGGTGAGTCCCGAACAAGGCACGCTGCTGTCGGACATCCTGCCCACCGGCCATGAGATCGGGGTACGTCACGGTGCCGTCAAGCCCGGCGACGTGGTGGCCGTGATCGGCACGGGCCCAGTGGGATTGGCCGCCATCGCGACCGCCGGACTGTACGGTCCCAGTCGCGTCATCGCCGTCGACCTCGACGCCAACCGCGTCGAGCAGGCACGCCGCTTCGGGGCCACCGACGGGGTGGTGTCGTCGGCGAAGGACTGGCGCGACCAGGTGATGGCGATGACCGACGGCCTCGGCGTGGACGTCGCCATCGAGGCGGTCGGCATCCCCGCCACCTTCCAGATGTGTCTCGACATCGTCCGTCCCGCAGGACATGTCGCGAATGTCGGGGTGCACGGATCCTCCGTCGACCTCCCGCTACAGGATCTGTGGATCACCAACATCGTGATGACGATGGGGCTGGTCAACACCAACACCCTCGACACCCTGCTCAAGCTGGTGGCACAGCGACGGATCGATCCCGACCCCTTCATCAGTCATCGTTTCGACCTCGCCGACATCATCGACGCCTACGATGTGTTCGGACGTGCCGCGGAAACCAAGGCGCTCAAGGTGATCCTGAACGCCTGACGTCGGACGGGCACACCTCGCCCGAACGGTCGGGCCGTGACGTCACGCGTCGCGTCCCGACCGGACCCGTTCGACGACCTCGGCATAGAAGGCGGTGGCCAGCACGACCACCGCAGCGATGAACCCGCCCTCACTACCGGACCGCTTGGACCCCATCGACGACTCCATCGTCACCGTGAACTCCCGGATGTCACGACCGTCCGGGGGCACCAGTACACCGGAGTCCTCACGAATGTCCTTGAGCAGAGCCGAGGTCGACTCGACCCGACTCCCCGCGTGATGTGCGGTTACCCGTAGGCCGTCCGGGGCGGTCGCGAGTTGTCTGATCAGCCAGTTGATCTTGGTCTGGGTCCTACCGGTACGGGGCGCCGCCGACTTCATCGAGCAGCCGATACGACCGCGGCCCAGATCGGCATTGACGGCCACCGGACCCGCTGCACCCGATACCCGCAAGAGCGCGAACAACTCACCCGAATCGGCCAGCTGCCGTGCCCGACTGACCGTGTCGACCCGACTGGCCGGCGCCTGCGCCGTCACCTTCTGACCGGTGAGGGCACTCAGGTGCAGCGACACGTGACGGGCCAACCGGTCGAATCGCTCACACACCTCCGATGTCGATGCGTCCGCGGCCCCGACCGTCCGGTTCTTGACCGCCTCGCGGATCGTGACCCACTGCTTGCCCATGTCGTCGAACGCCCACATACCGGACTGGGTGTCGGCGGCGTAGCAGAGCATCTCCTCGAGAACCCGGGCGCGCACCCGGTCGTCGACACCGACGTGCTCGTGCACGATCGTCGCCTCCGCGACGATCTCCTCCCACGAGAGATGCTTGAGCGAGACACTTTTCAGCGCCCGGGCGTCGACCTTGAAGGGATGCTGGTCGGGCGAGGCCATCAGGTCCCGGCTGACGGTGAGCACGGCATCGATCGATTTGGCCCGGGCCAGCTTGAGATAGGTGGCGATCTGCTCGCCGTTCAGCTCGGCCCGTCCGGTCTTCACCTCGACGAGTGCCTGCCAGATACGTCCGCCGCGGCTGACCCGGATCAGGCCATCGGGGCGGACCTCCTCGCCGGACAGCGTGAAACGGACTTCGGTGAACGTCTCGATCCGCCCCCGTGGCGCGCCGATCTGGCTCACGATCGCTCGTCCGAACTCCGGAACCGTCTCCATCGTCGCGAGCAGGATCGAGGTGGTCCGCATCTCCTGCTCGGCGTTCGACCTGACCCCCACCGATGGGAACAGCCGGGCCCGTCTCCACTCGGATCCACCGGCGCGGGGCAGGTACGCCGACGTCCGCTGCGCCCAGTCCTTGGGCAGCGGTGCAGCACGCCGCTTCCGGGCGATGGACACCTTGGTCTCCGGGCCACGGGTGTCGCCGACCTCGGACTCCGCGATCGGTGGAGCATCGGCCTGCTCGGCCGGTGGAGCCGAGTCCTCCGGAACGGTCCCGGATTCGAGGTGTTCATCGCCCCTGACGAGGACGTCGTCGTCGGCCGGTTTGTCGTGCGCCGGGTCGTCGTGCGCCGGGTCGTCGTCTGCCGGGTCGTCGTCTGCCGGGTCGTCGTCTGCCGGGTCGTCGTCTGCCGGGTTTTCGGCGGTGTCGTCGACCTCCACTCCGTGGTCGGACACCAGCGCCTCGAGTCCGCCGTCATAACCCTGGCCCACGGCACGGATCTTCCAGGCATCACCGCGCCGGTAGATCTCACCGAAGATCACCGCGCGTTCGGTGACCAATCCGTCGATGACATGCACGACCAGGGGTTCATCGGGCCGATCGGCACACCCCACCGACATCCTCACCAGGGAGGTGTCACCGAAACTCGACTCGCTCCGGGGATCGGTACTGGCCGTGATCACGATGCGCGACACCGAATCCGGGATACGTGCCAGATCGACCTCGACAGCATCGCGGTGACCGGACGAATCCCCGATGCCGTCACCATCATCGGAGTCTCCGGCCGGCGATGCGTCGGAGACCGGCTGCCCCGACACCGATTGCCCCGACACCGACTGCCCCGACACCAACTGCCCCGACACCAACTGCACCGCCCCACCCACGCCGCTCGGCTGGTTGTAGAAGATCAGGTCGTCGTTGGACCGCACGCGTCCGTCGTCGCCGAGGACCAGGATTCCGGCATCGATACCGGCATCGACGCCGTCCGTCGACTCGGTCTCGATGACGACCACGAGTCGGGGATCGGGTTCGCCCGCGACCTCACCGACGGTGACGTTCCCACCCTTGACCAGCACATGGGGCTCCATCCGCCCAAACCTATTCGCCGCGGTACCGCGGTGTGGGCGGAGCGGTTGCGATACCGCTCAGGTTCACCCGGTCGGACGACGCCATGACACGGCCGTCGGCTGACCCCGGATGTTCGAGGACGGTCGACCGCAACACGCATCGGCCCTCCCGGGAGATCCCAGGAGGGCCGATGTGATCGTCGAGAAGTGGTGGACGCCAGACTACTTCGGTGGCATCCGGATGCCGCCGTCGACGCGCACGACCTCGGCGTTCATGTACGAGTTGGTGACCAGTTCGACGACCATGGAGGCCAGCTCGTCCGGTTCGCCGAGTCGGTGCGGGAACAGCACCGACTCACCCAGCTTCGCCTTGAACGCCTCGGACGCCTCACCCTCACCGTAGATCGGGGTGTCGATCAGGCCGGGGGCCACGGTGTTGACCCGGATTCCGGCGGCGGCCAGGTCGCGTGCGACCGGCAGGGTCATGCCGACGACACCGCCCTTGGAGGACGAGTAGGCGGCCTGACCGATCTGACCGTCGAAGGCGGCGACGCTGGCCATGTTGACGATGGCACCCTTCTCGCCTGACGCGGCGGCCTCGTTGCGGCTCATCGCCGTGGCGGCCAGCCGGATCGCGTCGAAGGTGCCGACCAGGTTGATCGCGATGACCTTCTTGTACACATCCAGGTTGTGCGCCGACGCGAACTCACCGTCGCGACCGATGGTGCGCTGCGCCGAACCGATACCGGCCGAGTTGACCAGCACACGCAGGGGGCCGAGTTCACCTGCCGCGTTGACCGCGGCCTCGATCGACGAGGTGTCGGTGACATCCACCGGCACGAACTCGCCGCCCACCTCCTTGGCCAGCTCGGCACCCTTGTCGGCGTTGAGGTCGGCGATGACGACCTTCGCGCCCTTGGCCGCCAGCAGGCGGACCACCGCGGCGCCGATACCGGACGCCCCACCCGTCACGATTGCACTTGCTCCGTTGATATCCACGTCGACAGACTACGACGGGTGTGTCCTGCACAACACGCCCACCCGAGCTAGCGGTCGCTCAGTGCTCCTGAAGTGGGGTGATCCGCCCCCCGCGCCCCGGCTTACGAATCCTGCGATCCCGCTGATCAATCACACCCTTGGTCAGAACCGGGCAAAGCCCGGATGTGACTCCTACCACGTTTCGCGAATCATCGTGTTCTACCACACGTCTACCGAGAGGCAGCCCATGTCAGCACCACCCGCCGCCTGGTCGAGCCCCGAACACCGCCGCAGCGTGATCTGGATCGTCGCCCTCGCGACGATCGCCATCGTCTTCGACGGCTACGACCTCGTCGTCTACGGCACCGTCCTGCCGACGCTGCTCGACGATCCCACCCAGATCGGTGAGCTGACCCCGGCCACCGCAGGCGCCCTCGGGTCCTACGCCCTGGCCGGCGTCATGATCGGGGCATTCGTCGCCGGCGCGCTCGGCGACCGGCTCGGCCGCCGCACCCTGATGCTCGCCAACATCATCTGGTTCTCCCTCGGCATGGCCGCCACCTCATTCGCCCACGACCTGGTGACCTTCGGTCTGCTCCGCTGTCTCACCGGCATCGGTATCGGTGGTCTGGTCGCCACCGTCGGCGCGATGGTCGCCGAGTTCGCGCCCCCGGCGAAACGCAACCTGTTCAACGCAATCGTCTACAGCGGCGTCCCGGCCGGCGGCGTGCTCGCCGCCGTCCTGGCGATGCTGCTCGCCGACCACATCGGCTGGCGCGGCCTGTTCCTGGTGGGCGCCCTGCCGATCGTCGCCCTGCTACCCCTCGCGATGCTCAGGATGCCCGAGTCGCCGCAGTGGCTGGTGGCCCGGGAGCGCACCGAGGACGCCCGCCAGATCAGCGCGCGCACCGGCATCCCGGTGGACCTGACACCGGCGTCCCCGGCACAGACCGGGGCCACCGAGCGGATCGGGTTCTCCGCCCTGGCCCGCCGTCCGCTGCTCGGCCCCACCTCGCTGCTCGGCCTGATGAGCTTCGCCGGGCTGCTGCTGACCTACGGGCTCAACACCTGGCTGCCGCAGATCATGAAGGCGTCCGGCTTCGACGCGAAGGGATCGCTGGGATTCCTGCTGGTACTCAACGGCGGCGCGATCGTGGGCGGACTGATCGCCGCCCGGCTCGCCGACTCGCGCGGACCACAGCGCCTCGTCGCCACCTCGTTCTGTCTGGCCACCTTCGCCCTGACCGGGCTGACCCTGGGTCTGCCGCTGCCCATCCTGCTGATCGCGGTCGCGGTGGCCGGAACCGGCACCATCGGCACCCAGGTGCTGATCTACGGCTACGTGTCGAACTACTACCCGACCCGGGCGCGCGCGGCGGGTGTGGCGTGGTGCGCCGGATTCGGCCGGCTCGGCGGCATCGTCGGCCCGATGATCGGCGGCATGCTGATCGGTGCCGGGGTGTCGGCGGACTCGGCGTTCTACCTGTTCGCCGGGATCGCCCTGCTCGGTGCCGCCGCCACGCTGCTGGTGCCGCGCCGGGGCACCGCACCGGCACCCGTCGCCGGCGATCACCACCGTGATGCCGGACCGGCGCTGGCCACCGGATGACCGAGACCTGACATCCGATCCCGGACGGTGGCGGGCGCACCCTGTGCACCCGCCACCGTCGGCGTCGTGCAGATGGTTCCCGAGTCGTCTGCGGCCGACTCAGACGCAGCGAATCCTCGGTTCGGGCTCGTAGCGGACCGTTCGGGTGTGCCGGACGATCTCGGCGCCGGTCTTCGCATCGGTGATCACCCGGGTGTTCGACGTGGTGAATCCGCGCCCGCCACCGCCGGCGATGCAGTCGTCGCCGCGCGGGACCTTCCTGAGCTCCGGGGAGGTGTGGGCGTACCGCGTGCCGGTGATCGACTCCACGTCGACGGTCTTGGTGCTCCACATCCGCACGGTCACCGCCGACGGGCTCCAGCTGGTCTCGATCAGGACGCCGTGCCGGGTGTCGTTGCCGATCACCAGGTCGATCGCGCCGTCGTAGACGGTCGCCTCGCGCGCCTCCGGGTAGCGGGAGATGTAGTAGGAGTGCTCGGTGTGGTCGACGTCGGTCAGCCCGGCGAAGTAGGCGGCGTTGTACAGCGTGGTCGCGAACTGCGAGATGCCCCCACCGACAGCGTTGGTGGCGCGGCCGTGGTCGATCACGGTGGAGGTCACATATCCCTGTGCAGAGCCGCGCGGGCCGGTGTGTCCGTTCAGGCTGAAGGTGCGTCCGGGCAGGATCAGCGCGCCGTCGACCGCCTCGGCGGTCAGCCGGATGTTCTCCCCCGACGCCGACGAGAAACCCCCGGTGGTGAACTCCGAGACCAGTTCGCGCACACCGAGACCCCTCGCCTTCGCCGTGGTCAGGGCGGGCAGCAATGGACGGTACGCGACCTCGGCGGTCCGCGGGCCCGTGGTGACGAGTGCGCGCTCGACCGCGGTGAAGGTCTGCTCCCAGTCGATCGCCGCACCGTCGCGGGCCGGCACGACCGTCGGCGCCCCGGAGGCGAGCGAGAACCGCGCGTTCACCGGTGTGGACTCCGACCGCACCAACCCGGCGAGCACCTTCTTGCCCCGGGTGCGGTCGATGTGCGGGACCAGTCCGCCGCGACCGTCTGGGACGAAGGTGAGCACCATGCCGACCTGTTCGGGGGTCAGCCGCACCGACACACGGTCACGGCCGGTCACCACCACGCCGGCGGAGACCGCGCGTTCGGCTGCGCCGTCGACGGTGGCGGCGACCACTGCGGCGCTCACCGTCGGCGAGAACGGCTCCATCGGGAGGTCGACGGTGTTGCCGGTCAGCCACTCGCGGGCCAGGACCACCGCCGCGGCATCACGATCGACCCGCAATCCACCGCGAGGGCTGTCGGCGACCGGCTCGGTCCCGTCGTAGTGCACACCGCCCTCGACCGCGGCGCGTTCGAGATCGCCGCGCCGGGTATCGATCGCCGACGCGAGCGCCGTGGCGTCCACGGCGACCACCGGGTCGACGTCGTGGGAGCGCCCGAAGAGTGCGAGCAACCGGCTGAACGGATTCCGCGGCTGATCCCGGAGCCGGTCCGCGGTGGCGTCGGCGTCGAACGTCAGGCCCAGTTCATCGGGGTCGATCCGTGCGGATCCGGAGGTGGTGCGCACCGAGACGGGCGACTCGGTCCGATCGGTCATCGCCGCGAGTTCCGGTGTCAGCTCTGCGGCCGACAGATTCCCGGTGTCACGACCGGCGGTCACCGCGCCGCGCGCGGTGTGCCCGTCGGTGACGAGCAGGTCGGCGGCGAGGATCAGGGTTATGACGGAGGTCACACAGATGCCGACGCGGAGCACTGTCGTGATGCGGCGTCGCGGCGCGGATCTCACCATGTCACTCATACCGAACAAAGATGGCAAATGCGACCCGGCCTTCTGATGCCGGATTGCGATCGAGGGCCTGGCGTGCGGACCATCCGCAGGCCAAGCCCTCGATGGGTTGGCGCCCCGGCTGAGCTGTCGGGTCGGGGGTCTGACAGCTCAACCGAAGCTAACCCGTATATCTACCCGGTCCCCCGACGCGTTACAGCCCCCCACGCACAACTGTTTGCAAATCGATATCCAACGATTGACGATCCTTCGACGCCCACGGAAGGACTCCGCGTCTACGCAGGTCAGAGCGGTCATACACGATCGACCGGGTGTATTGTGAGATCTGGATCACACCGGGTGTCCGGGGGCGAACGACGAGGCGACCCCACCTCCGGTGACATACCGGGCGGTGACATACCGGGCGGTGACATACCGGGCGGTGACATACCAGGAGCTGACATACCAGGAGCTGACTTACCAGGAGCTGGGGCCGGTCGAACCATGTCGACGGGACTCAGCCCTCGATGATCGCGGTGACGCCCTGGCCGCCGGCGGCACAGATCGAGATCAGCGCGCGACCGCCGCCGTTCTCCTTGATCTGCTTGGCGGCCTGCGCGACGATCCGGCCGCCGGTCGCGGCGAACGGGTGACCGGCCGCGAGCGAGGAGCCGTTGACGTTGAGCTTGGCGCGGTCGATCGAGCCGAGCGCCGAGTCCAGACCGAGACGCTCCTTGCAGTACTCCTCGGACTCCCAGGCCTGGAGGGTGGCGAGCACGACCGACGCGAACGCCTCGTGGATCTCGTAGAAGTCGAAGTCCTGCAAGGTCAGCCCGTTGCGGGCCAGCAGTCGCGGCACCGCGTAGGTCGGCGCCATCAGCAGACCGTCGGGTCCGTTGACGTAGTCGACGGCGGCGGTCTCGGAGTCGACGAAGTAGGCGAGCACCGGCAGCCCCTTCGCCTGCGCCCACTCGTCACTCGACAGCAGCACCGTCGACGCGCCGTCGGTGAGCGGGGTGGAATTGCCCGCGGTCATGGTGGCGTCGCCGAGGGAGACCCCGAAGACCGGCTTGAGCCCGGCGAGTTTCTCCGCGGTGGAGTCGCCGCGCAGATTCTGGTCGCGGATCAGGCCGAGGAACGGGGTGATCAGATCGTCGAAGAACCCGGAGTCGTAGGCGGCGGCCATCTTCTGGTGGCTGGCGGCAGCGAGTTGGTCCTGATCGGCCCGCTTGATGCCGAACTCCTTGGCCGTGATCGCGGCATGCTCGCCCATCGACATGCCGGTGCGTGGCTCGCCGTTGCGCGGGATCTCGATACCGAGCGTCGGCAGCACCTTCAGCACGCCGAGCAACTGGTCCTTGGTGGAGCGGGCCCGGTTGACCTCGAGGAGCTGACGACGCATGCCCTCCGAGACACCGATCGGGGCGTCGGAGGTGGTGTCCACGCCGCCGCCGACGGCGACGTCGTAGCGGCCGCGAGCGATGCCGTCGGCCACCGCGGTGATCGCCTGCAGTCCGGTCCCACAGGCCTGCTGGATGTCGAATGCGGGGGTGTACGGCGAGAGGGCGGAACCCAGGACGCATTCGCGGATGAGATTGAAATCACGGGCATGCTTGAGTACGGCACCACCGGCCACCATGCCGAGCTGTTCGCCCTGCAGGCCGAAGCGCCCGATCAGTCCGTCGAGGGCCGCGGTGAACATGTCTTGGTTGCCGACCTTGGCGTATGCCTTGTCCTGCCGCGCGAACGGGATGCGGTTGCCGCCGAGGATCGCGACCGGACGCTCGGCGCGGGTCTTGGGTGTGTTGGCCACGAGAGAACTCCCAGGGGTGTCGGTTGGTGTCTATAGCGTATTCTTACTCCAGAGTAAGTTCGTTGTCGAACGGCGCCCACCCGGGTGGACGCCGACAATCCAGCACGAGACGTGCGAATCAGACAGAGGAGATCCACGTGGCTGCCAACGCCAACCCCGGCCTGTACTCGAGCTTCGTCCACTCCGGACCCGGCGCGTTCATCGCCAAGCAGGCCGGTCTGCCCGTGCCGCCGAGACTGCGCCGCTACAAGCCGTCCGAGCCACCCCTGCCCGGTCCCGTACTGCTCGGCGGACAGGGCCGGCTGGTCGAGCCGCTGCGCGAGATCCTCGCCGCCGACGACTACACCCTGATCCAGAACGCCACCACCGGCCGCAGCGCCGACAAATACGGCGGACTGGTCTTCGACGCCACCGGCATCACGAAGCCGGCCGAACTGGAGCAGCTGTTCGAGTTCTTCGCGCCCGTCATGCGGTCCACCGCCGCGTGCGCGCGGTTCGTGGTCATCGGCACCACCCCGGAGCTGGTCACCGACCCCGACGAGCACGTCGCCCAGCGCGCCCTCGAGGGCTTCACCCGGTCGCTCGGCAAGGAATTGCTCAAGGGGTCCACCGTGCAGCTGGTGTATGTCTCCCCCGACGCCAGGACCGGCCTGACCGGCCTGGAGTCGACGCTCCGCTTCGTGCTGTCGGCGAAGTCGGCATTCGTCGACGCCCAGGTGATCCGGGTGGGCGCGGCCGACGCGACCGCCCCGGCCAGCTGGGATCGTCCGCTCGAGGGCAAGGTCGCCGTGGTCACCGGCGCCGCGCGCGGTATCGGCGCGACCATCGCCGAGGTCCTCTCCCGTGACGGCGCGCACGTCATCTGCGCCGACATCCCCGCCGCCGGTGAGGCACTCGCCGAGACCGCCAACAAGGTCGGCGGCACCGCCTTCCCGCTGGACGTGTCCGCCCCCGACGCCGGTGACAAGCTCGCCGAGCACGCCCTCGAGCGTCATGGCGGCATCGACATCATCGTCAACAACGCCGGTATCACCCGTGACAAGCTGCTCGCCAACATGGACGACGCCCGCTGGAACTCGGTGATCTCGGTGAACCTGATCGCCCCGCAGCAGCTGGTCGACACGCTCGTCGCCAAGGACGCGCTACGCGCGGGCGGCGCCGTCGTGGACGTGTCGTCGATCGCCGGCATCGCGGGCAACCGCGGCCAGACCAACTACGGCGCCTCCAAGGCCGGCGTCATCGGCCTGGTGGACGCCTACGCCCCGATCCTCGCCGAGAAGGGCATCACCATCAACGCCGTCGCCCCCGGCTTCATCGAGACCACGATGACCGCGGCCATCCCGCTGGCCACCCGGGAGGCGGGCCGCCTGATGAGTTCGCTGCAGCAGGGCGGCCAGACCGTCGACGTCGCCGAGACCGTCGCCTATTTCGCCAGTCCGGCCAGCAACGCGATCACCGGCAACGTGGTACGCGTGTGCGGCCAGGGCTTCCTGGGGGCGTGATGAGCAAGACCATCGTTCTCGACGGCCCGCCGTCGACCGTCCAGGTCTACGGCAAGGCCGTCGCCGCCATGCTTCCGGTGATCGGCAAGTCGGGTCCGGTGCGCCCGGACACACCGCTGCCCGACACGCGCTACCGCCTGGAGAACGTCCGGGTGGATCCCGACGCGCTGCTGGCCTACACCCGCGCGACCGGCCAGCGGTTCGGCGCGACACTGCCGATCACCTATCCGTTCGTGCTGCAGTTCCCGCTCGCGATGAAGGTCATGACCGACGACGACTTCCCTTTCGGCGCAGTCGGTTCGGTACACCTGGAGAACACGGTCCATCGGCTCCGGCCGATCGGTGTGGACGAGCCGCTGACCATCGAGACGCACGCGGAGAACCTGCGTGAGCATCGCAAGGGCATGGTGGTCGACATGATCAGCGAGTTCACCGTCGGCTCCGAGCCGGTGACCCGGCAGGTGGCCACCTTCCTCACCCAGCAGCGCACCAGCCTGTCCGACGCGCCGCGTGGCCCGCAGCCGCGGGAGAAGACCCCGCCCCCGCCGGATTCGGTTCTGGCCGTGGATCTCCACCGCATCCGCGAGTATGCGGCCGCATCGGGTGACCGCAACCCGATCCACATGGGCGACCTGCCGGCCAAGGCGTTCGGCTTCCCGAAGGCCATCGCACACGGAATGTGGAGTGCCGCAGCGGCTGTCGCGAACGTCGAGGCCCAACTGCCCGGCAACGTCGTCTATGCCACCCGGTGGGGCAAGCCGATCCTGTTGCCCGCCAAGGTGAACGTGTACACCCACCGCACCGGCGGACCTGGCGGCTTCGATATCTCGATCCTGAACCGGCGCAAGGGTTATCCGCACCTGACCGCAACCACCCGAGCAGGATGACCCGACCGGACACCCCTCCCGGCGCCTACGTGCAGGCGGAGGGTGTCCGGCTCTCCTGGAGCCCATCGGCAACACGAACGGCCCCGATCACAGCGGGTGCGAGAGGGAGATCCGATGAAGGCCCCGGCAGCGGTGACGTCGCTGATGACATCGATCCGATCGACCGTCGACGACCGGTTCGGTCGGCTTCGGCACCACCACCGCCTCGTGCGGGCGCCGATCTGGTTCTACCGGCACGGCTGGGGACGGGTGTTCGGGCCCGGCATGCTCATGCTCGAGCACACCGGCCGGATCTCGGGCCGCCCCCGCCAGGCGTGCCTTCAGGTCGCCGTCCGCCGCTCACCCGGGTCCCTCGTGGTGATCAGCGGCCACGGCACCACCGCCCAGTGGTACCGAAACCTGCTCGCCCACCCCGACTGTCGGGTGACCACCGCACGGCGTGGCGGCATTCGGGCCCACGCACGTGTGCTGTCCGACGACGAGTCCACCGCCGTCCTCGACGGCATCGGTCGTGCCCATCCCCGGCGGGCGGAGCGCCTGCGCACGATGGCCGAGGAGGGGACCGGCGCACCGCCGATGGTCGAGCTCACGCTGCGGGAGTGGACCCCACCGGCGCGAGCCCCGGGCCGGGCGAGTGACGTGCTCAGGGGGTGTGGACGCCGACGCCCTTCAGGCCGCGCCAGGTGATGCCCACCAGCAGGTCCGTGGCGGTCTCCAGGTCGACGTCGCCTTCGCTGATCCGGTCGGCGACGGCCTCGCCGGCACCGACCAGCGCGACGGCGGTCAGTTCGAAGTCGATGTCGCGGGCGCTCTCGACGGTGGTGCCGCGGCGGATCAGCCCGGCGACGGATTCGACGACACGCTCACGACTCTCGGTGACGATGCCGGCGAAGTTCGTGGTGCCGACGGCGACGCGGTAGAGCACCCGCCAGGATTCGCGGTGCTCGTGGACGTAGCGGAGGAACTCGCGGACCACGGTGCGGGCCTGCTCGCTCTGCCGCAGGCTCGGGTCGAATCCCGCCGCCATCGCGTCGATGAACCTTCCGGACTCGCGGGCGATGCACGCGCTGAACAGCTCTTCCTTGGAGCCGTAGTACAGGTACAGCATCGGCTTGGAGATCTGCGCCTGTGCGGCGATGGAATCCATCGACGCGTCTCGGAAACCGTTCTCCGCGAACACCGTGACCGCGGCGTCGAGCATCTGCTGCTCGCGCACCGCACGTGGCAGTCGCTTGGTTCCGCCGACCATTCCCGTCGCCTCCAGACATCTCTTCGCAGGGTATCGAGCTACCCTACCCGCAAACTTACCAAGCAGTAAGTTCATGCTTCGTCCGGAGGCCGATCGTCCGACTCTATCAGCAGGTCAGCTGCCCCTTGGCACGCAGGATGCGCACCACCGACGCGTTGACCCGCTGCTCGCTCAGCGCGCCGGACCGCACGGCGGTCTCGAGCCGGTCGAGCACCGTCGGCACCGCATCGGTGGTGATCCACAGCGCGATGTCGCCGCCGGCCACCAGGAATCGCTGCACTGCCTCGGGCAGCGGGTACCGCTGGGTGATGGCCCCCATCCCGGACAGGTCGTCGGAGAACACGACCCCGTCGAACGCCGGTCCACCATAGGGCCTTCCGGTACGCAGCATCCCGATCGCCTTGGCGCTCAGGCTCGCCGGGGTGTCACCGACGGTCAGTCCCGGCACGATGAGATGACCGACCATCACCCCGGCGTCGCCCGGATTCTGCAGCAGGGTCTTGTATGGCACCAGATCGGAGCCGATCAGCTGATCCAGCGGCGGGGTGCGCACCACGCCCAGGTGCGAGTCGCCCGACCCGTGGCCGTGGCCCGGGAAGTGCTTGAACACCGGCATGATCCCGGCGGCCTGCAGTCCCTCGGCGAAGGCCTGCCCGTACCGGGTGACGGTGTCCGGGTCGTCGGAGAACGAGCGGTCGCCGATCACCTCGTCGGCGGCCTCGTCACTGACGTCGACATCGGGCGCGAAGTCCACGGTGATGCCCTTGGCCTTCATCTGCCGGCCGAGCCGGGTCGCCAGGGCACGCACCTGCTCGGGGCTCTGCGTCTGGGCGAGCTCCCGCGCCGACGGGCTGTCGATACCGAGCGACGACAGCCGCGACACCCGGCCCCCCTCCTGGTCGACGGTGACCATCAGCGGAATCTTCGACTGCGCCTGGACCTTCTTCAGCGCGGCGGGATCGGTGAGGATCGACTTGTCGGTCCAGCTGCCGACAAAGATGCCGCCGACCGGCTCGTTCGAGACCAGCGAGAGCGCATCGGCGGTGCCGGTCACCCCGACCACGATCGACTGCCCGAGTTTCTGCCGCAGCGTCATCGTCGCGAGTTCGTCGGCGCCACAACCCACCGGCACCACCGAGGCCGGGGTGCTCGCCGAGGCGATCGACGACGACGGACGCGAGGACGCGGTCGCCGTCGCCGACGAGGCCCCCCCGGCGGTCGGCGTCGGGTCCGAGTCACAGGCGGTCAGGACCGCCGTCACCGTGCCGAGCGCGGTGACCAGGCACAGCAGGTCGCGGACGGTCCGGGTCCGGCGTCGTCGAGTTGAGCCCATGGCACGAGTCTGGCATGTACCCTCGGAACATGGACTCGCGGTCCGTTTCCGCAGCTTCCCGGCCCGGCTCCGGTCGCGCCGACGCCCAGCGCGCCCAGGCCTTGATGATCGCCTTCGACGGCAGCCCGAACTCCGAACGCGCCATCGCCTACGCCGGACATTTCCTCCGCGCCCCGATCGCCCACGTGGTCACCGCCTGGCAGCCCGGCGCGCTCGGCCCCACCCGGATGTCCACCCTCTCGGCCGGAATCCAGCCGTTCGTCGACACCACCCCGCTCGAGATCGACGTCGACGACTCGCTGCGTGACGAGGCCGCCGAGATCAACGCCCGCGGCGTGGCGATGGCCCGCGACGCCGGACTCGACGCCACCGGCACGCTGGTGGAGGTGGAGTCCACGGTGTGGGGTGCGCTGGTCGCCGCCGCCGACGCGCTCGCCGTGGATCTGCTGGTGACCGGCACCCGCGGCGACACCGGCCTGAAGGCACTGTTGCACTCGAGCGTGGCCGAGCGGGTCCTGCGGCACTGCCACCGCCCGGTGTTCATCGTCCCGGCCTCCTGCGACCAACAGCCCAGCGTGACGCCGTAGGTGGCCGACCCACCGGTGTTCGCGTGACCTGCCGGCCCCGCCGTGCCGCGATGGTAGTTTCTAGCCCATGCGCAACAACCGCCTGATCGCCGGAGCCGTCGCCGGAGTCGCCGGCATCGTCGTCGGACTCGGTGCGGTGTTCCTCGGTGGCTTCCTGTCGGCGGAGAACAGCCCGTCCACCGACCTCAACAACATCAACCCCACCAACGGTTTTGTCCAGGGTTCGGTCGACTACGGCTCACGGGGCGGCTCCGGCGACACCCAGTGACCGGCCCGTCCGCCCCGGTGTCACCACGACCGCTGCCGTCGGCGCATCCACCGCCGCGGTGACCCGCCGGCTGGGGCCGCGCGGCGTCACGGTCGCGGCCGTCGTCGCACTGCTGGTCTCCTTCCTGCAGTCCCCCGGGCTGATCGCCGCCGACACCAAACTCGACCTCACCGCCGATCCGCTCGGCTTCCTGGCGCGCGCCACACACCTCTGGACACCGCAGGCCCCGCTCGGACAGGTGCAGAACCAGGCGTACGGCTATTTCTTCCCGCACGGCGCGTTCTTCGCGCTCGGCGACCTCCTCGCGCTGCCGCCCTGGGTGACCCAACGACTGTGGTGGGCGCTGCTGCTGACCGTCGGCTTCGTCGGTGTGGTGCGGCTGGCCGAGGCGCTGCGGATCGGCTCACCCGGCTCGCGGGTGCTCGCCGGCATCGTGTTCGTCCTCTCCCCGCGCGTGCTGACCACCCTCGGGTCCATCTCGTCGGAGACACTGCCGATGATGCTGGCGCCCTGGGTGCTGCTGCCGGTGGTCCGGGCGCTCGACCACCCCGACGACGACACGCCGCTGTGGCGACATGCCGCTCGATCGGCCGTGGCGGTGGCGCTGATGGGTGCGGTCAACGCCGTCGCCACCATCGCCGCGGTCGGGGTGTCGGTGGTGTGGTTCGTACTCTGCGCACGCGGGGACCTTCGGCGCTGGTGGCGGTTCGGGCTCACCTGGGCGGGTGCAGCGGTCCTGGCGTGCACGTGGTGGGTGGCACCACTGCTGATCCTGTCGCGCGTGTCGCCGCCGTTCCTGGACTTCATCGAGTCGTCGCGGGTCACCACCCGATGGGCATCGCTGACCGAGGTGCTGCGCGGTACGTCGTCGTGGACGCCGTTCGTCTCACCCGAGCGGGTGGCCGGCGCGGTGCTCGTGACGCAGCCCGCCGCGGTCCTCGCGACCGGGACCCTCGCCGCAGCCGGACTGGCCGGACTGTGTATGCGGCACATGCCGTTCCGACGCCGCTGGGTGGTGATCCTCGGGTTCGGCCTGGTGCTCATGTGCAGCGGATACGCCGGCACGCTCGGCTCCCCGATCGCCGAACCGGTGCGCGTCTTCCTCGACGGTCCCGGCGCCTTCCTGCGCAACATCCACAAATTCGAGCCCTTCCTGCGGTTGCCCCTGGTGCTCGGCCTGGCACATCTGCTGGCGCGGGTCCCGTTCCCGGGCACCTCACCCCGACGGGAATGGCTGTCGGCGTTCGCACATCCGCAACGGTCCCGGCCGGTCGCCGCCGCGGTGGTCATCGTCGTCGCGCTGGTGGGTGCCGGCTCACTGATGTGGACCGGACAGCTCACCCCCCACGGGGCCTACCAGGCGCTGCCGGGATACTGGCGGCAGACCGCGCAGTGGCTCGACGCGCACTCCGACACCGACTCGGGCGCACCGAAACGTGCTCTGGTGGTTCCGGGTTCGCCCTTCGCCGACCAGCTGTGGGGGCTGACCCGCGACGAGGTCCTCCAGCCGCTGTCGGCGACGCCGTGGGCAGTGCGTGACGCGATCCCGCTCACCCCGCCCGGCGCGATCCGCGCACTGGACGCGGTGCAGCGCGATCTCGCGAACGGCCGGACGTCCCCCGGACTGGCCGCCACCCTGGGCGGGCAGGGGATCGGATATGTGGTGCTGCGCGCCGATCTCGACCCGGAGACGTCACGATCGGCCCGGCCGCTGGCGGCTCAGCAGGCCCTCGACGGATCACCGGGACTGCACCCGGTCGCGACGTTCGGCCCCGAGGTCAGCCAGGCGTCGGTCGAGGGCGTGGTGCGCGACAACGGGTTACGGCCGCCGATGCCCGCCGTCCAGATCTATGCCGTCGACGGCGACGCCGGCACCGGGCCGCGCCTCGCGGCGACCGATCAGATGACCCGCGTCGCCGGAGGACCGGAAGCGGTTGCCGCACTGCAGGATGTGCGGGCACGACTGGGTGAGCCCGCACTCGGCCCGGTCCTGCTGGAGTCCGATGCCCGCCGGGCCGGGCTGTCGGCCGGCCCGGTCGTGGTGACCGACACCCCGGCCGACCGCGAGGTGGACTTCGGCCGGGTCGACGACCACAGTTCGGCGATCCGATCCCCCGACGACGCACGGCGAACCCAGAATGCCGCACCGGACTACCCGGTCGACGGTCAGCCACTCACCGAAGGTCAATGGCTGCTCGACAACCGGGCCGGCGAGGTGCGGGTGTCGACGTCGGGGTCCGCGGCCGATGCCACCCAGCCCGGACAGACCTCACCGGCGAGTTCGGCGGCTGCGGCGTTCGACGGCGATCCGTCCACGGCCTGGGCGAGCAGTGGACTCTCCTCCGCCGTCGGCCAGTGGCTGCGACTCGACTTCGACTCTCCGCAAAGGGATCTGGCCCTTCGTCTGACCACCGCCAAGGCACTCGGACCGGATGTGACGTCGGTGCTGGTGACCACCGAGGCCGGCTCGACGGTGGCCTCCGGCCTGGAGCCGGGCACACCGTTGACGGTCACCGCCCCGAGCGGCCCGACCCGCTGGGTTCAGATCGCGGCGATCGCCACCGACGACGGCACCGCGGGTAACCAGTTCGCGCTCGGCGAGGTCGGCGTGATCGACCTCGCGTCCGGGATGCCACTCACCATCCGCCATCGCGTGGTGCTGCCCGGGTTGCCTGCCGACACCCAGGTGTCGGGATGGCTTCTCACCCAGGAACTCTCGGGGCGTTCGGCATGTGCGACCGAACCCGCCCGCGGGGACGGTACCACCCGCGAGCACTGCGCCGCCGGTCTCGGCCTCTCACCGGAGAACCCGGGTGTGCTGACCCGGGCACTGTCGGTGCCGTCGGCGACGACGGTGGAGCCGGCGATGGTGCTGCGCCCGGACCCCGGCGACGGACTCGACGCCCTGCTGTCGGCGGCGGGCGGCATCCGGGCATCCGGCGCGTCGACGGTCAACGATCCGCGGGCATCGGCGCAGGCCGCGGTGGACGGTGACCCCGGAACCGTGTGGACCGCAGCAGAACCCGAGAAGAAGGGGGCGTCGCCCACGCTCACGCTGCGCTTGCCGGCGCCGCAGGACGTCGAGTCACTGCGGATCGTCGCGCCCGAGGGATATCCGGCGGCGCCCACCCGGGTGTCGGTGGATCTCGGCACCGGACCGCAGAAGCACACCGTCGGCGAGGACGGAGTGGTCACCCTGACCCCGGCGGTCACCGACCACATCACCATCCGGTTGCTCGACCGCACCGACCTGCTCGACGTCAACAGCCTCGGATTCGCCAGTCCTGCACCGGTCGGCATCGCCGAGGTGCAGATCACCCCGTCACCGCCGCCCGCGCCCGACGCCGACCGGCCGATCGGCATCGGTTGCGACGCCGGCATCGGGATCACCGTGTCGGGCCAGGTGATCGGGATGTCGGTGCACACGACGGCCGCGGCCCTGCGGGCCGGAGAGCCGGTGGTGGCCCGCCCGTGCACCCCGACATCGGTGGGTCTCGGTGCGGGAGAACAGGAACTGTCGGCGAACCCGGGGTCGGCGTTCACCGTCGATGCCGTGTGGTTGCCCGTGTCCGGGCGCGGTACCGGCGGGGCCGGGACGCAGCATCCCGAGGTCCGCACCTGGGCGGCCACCGCCCGTACCGTCACCGTGGATTCCGCTGCCGTGCAACGCATCCTGTCGGTGCCCGAGAGCACCAACCCGGGCTGGGTGGCCGAACTCGGCGGGCACGCCCTGGAACCGGTGGTGGTCGACGGCTGGCAGCAGGGCTGGGTCGTCGAGGCCGGCGAGGCCGGCACCGTGACCCTGTCGTTCCGCTACGACAGCCTCTACCGCTGGTCGCTGGTCGCCGGATTCATGCTCCTCGCAGTGTTGTTCGTCCTCGCATTCGGGCCCAGGCGATCCCGGGACCACGTCGGCGGTGGTCGATCCGAGCCGTCCGATGATGCGCCGGACGCCGCCGATCACACGATCCCGGCCGCGGGGTCGGCGACCGTTCCCGGCACGGCGTCCCTGGTCGTCGGTGCCGTCGGGTGGCTGGGTGCGTGCTGGCTGCTCGCCGGATGGTGGGGGCTCGGGGTCGCCGTCGTCTGCGGCGTCGTCGTACTCGTGCTCCGGCCACCCGCGGTGGTGGTGACGGTGTTCGTCGCGATGGTGCTCGCCACCGTCGGCCTGGCGTCGGGTCCGTGGCAGTCACCGACCGGCTATCACGGCTTCTCCTGGTGGGTTCAGTTGCCCGCGCTGGTCGCGGTGTCGTCGGTGATGGTCTCGGCGCTGCTCGCCCCGGTCGTCGACGCGCCTGCGCCCGACGGATCCGCAGCCGCCTGGCGGGACCGGATCCGGGCACTCTCGCGGCGCCGCAACCGGTCCCGGGCCGGTTCCTCGATGAAGGCATAGCTCGCCGCCGACACCCCGATGCTCAGTGCCAGGGTGAGGCACCACACGAGCAGTGTGTCGCCGGCGAACGGGATGATCCCGAACAGCCCGAAGACCACCGCGAGTACGGCGACATGCCAGATGAAGATGCCGTACGACCAGCGTCCCAGGGCCAGCATCCACGGCGAGGTGAGCACCCGGAACCGTCGGCGGGCGGCGGTCGAGCGGTGACCGGACGGGGCGTCGCACACCAGCGGGGCCAGCAATGCGAATCCGCACAGGGCGCCGAGCACCATCTTGACCGCGAACTGCCACGGCGCGAGGTCACCGAGGCCGGTCGGCCCGGCGATCGGGGTGCATGCCGCGGCGTAGGCGACGACGAACAGTGCACCCATCGCGCCCCGCCGGGCTCCGATCCGCTCGAGCGACCGGGTCAGGCGCGTCGAGCCACCGAGTTCGGCGGCACCGGAGACCTCGGCGAGCAGCAGTCCCGCGATGAACCACGGCAGATGCCCGAACACCCAGTTGGTGGGTTCCATCCCGTCGGGCAGCGGCAGTGCGCGCCCCACCCACGCCCAGCCCAGGCTGATCACCCCGAGCCCGAGGAGCACCGGGACCCGCAGACCCATACGGCTGCCGCGCAGCCGGAACAGCCCCACGCCCAGGAGCGGCAACAGCAGATAGAAGCCGACCTCCACCGACAGACTCCACATCTGGGTGAGTCCGGCGGTCAGCGACAGCGGCACGTACACCTGGGTGAGGGTGAGATTGGCGAGCCAGACGGTGAGGTCGGCGCCCCGCGCCTCCGGCAACAGGGTGAGCACCGCCACCACCACGACCACGTAGGCGGGCCAGATCCGGACCACGCGGTGACGCAGATAGCGGCGTACCGCGGGGCGCTGCGCCTGCCGGTGCGCGGCAGCCACCCAGTTGCGCCACAGCAGAAACCCCGACAGCGCGAAGAACACCGCCACCGCGAGGTCGAGCCGGCCCAGGACGGGGCCGAGCACGGGGATGCCGACCGCGCCGGTCTGGAAGGCGACGTGGGTGGTGAGCACGCCGATCGCGGCCACCGCACGCATCCCCTCGAGCTGCGGGAAGAACCTCCGGTACTCCGGGGTCTGCTCCTCGACGGTGTCGGCGGTTGCTGCGGTGGCGGCCTGTTCTGCGGTCATGCTGGGTCACAGGGTAGCGAGTGTCCGATTCGTCTGCCGCTACCCTCGCCGTATGCCCGATTCCGGTGACCGCCCCGTTTCCGCGAGCGCACCACCCGCATCGAGCCGATGGTCGACGCGCGATCTGATCGGCCCCACCGTGATCTTCGTCGGCGGTTTCCTGATCGCCGCCGCCCTCGCACTGCCGACGCTGCTGGTCGGCCAGATGCGGCTGATCCCGCTCAGCACCGACGTGACGACGGTCGCGACGAGCGTCGGCAGCCCCGAACCGAATGCGACGATCCTCGACCGCTGCTCGCTGAACTCGCCGACCGCCCGCACCGTGGGCGCGGAGCTGGTGCGCCAGCAGCGGGTGGTGGCGGTGCAGCCGTCGGACAAGCGGGTGGTGACCTTGCAGGCGGGGACATCGGTACAGGCCGAACGCATCTGGCTCGACGGGCGCAGCGTCGACGCCGGCACCGCGCGCCCCGGATCCGAGCAGGCGGCCGCCGACGGCGAGCCGCCGTGTACGGATGCGACGCTGTCGGCGATCAAGGACCGCGTCACCCTCGGCCGTCGGACCGCACTCCCCGACCTCGGAGCTAATTCGTCTGGGGTACAGGGCAATTCGGAGATCCAGTACGACAGCCACGCCGCGCCGGTGCGGGTTCCCGACCGGGCCGGGTACACCTACGTGCTGCCGTTCGGCACAGGCACCGACGGTCTGCGGTTCTTCGACCCGGTGAGCCGGCGGTCGGTGCCGCTGATCCACACCGGCGAGACCCTCGTGGACGGACGCACGGCGCAGCGCTTCGTGGCCGACGTTCCCGACGCCGATCTCGACGCGATCGGCGCCGGCGTCCCCGACAGCGGTGTCCCGGCCACCCGGATCACCCGGCCCGCGTCGTGGTTCGGCGTCGCCGGTGACCCGGCCCGCCCGCTGACCGCCACATTGCATCAGACCTCCCGCTGGGAGATCGCCGTCGACGAGGCGACCGGCGTGATCCTCGACGAGCGGGTCGACGTCGACCAGGCCTACCGGATCGCCGACCCGACGCTCGCCGACTACCGGCTCACCAGCCTCACCGCGACCTTCGCCTACGACCGGCAGACCCGAGCCCAGCTCGCCGACCAGGCGCAAGGACTCGGGAACCCACTGGTGATCTGGGGACGTGTGGTGCCGATCGCCGCCGGGGTGCTGGGGGTGCTGGCCATCGCCGGCGGGGCGGTGCTGACGGTGCGGGGCCGGGGCGATGCGCCCGACCATCAGACCGACCAGACCGAGACCGACGGGACCGGGACCGACGGGACCGGGACCGACGCCGACGAATCCCGGGCCGGGTCAGAGGTCTGACGTCTCCGGTTCAGACGGCGGTACCGGTGTCGGGGCCATGACGCGCAGGCAGTAGATCCCGGTGCCCACCGCGGCGACGGTCACGGTGATCGCTGCGGTCGCCGCAAGCGCGACGATCGAATGCACCGCGGTCACGATGACGACGGCCTCGATCACCACCGCCACCCAGGTGCCGACGGCGACCCGGGTGCGGTCGGCGGCGATCGCCGCGAGCAGCACCACCTGCAGCACCGCCATCGCCGCACCGGTGTAGGCGAACAGCCACAGGATGCCCACGAGCAGCCGGTACTCCTCCCCGATCACGATCGGCACCAGCGGTGCCGCCACCCCGGCACCCGCGGTGACCAGCACCCCGATCCCGGCCACCACCGCGACCGCCTGTCGCAGCGACGTGCGCGAGCGGGCCGGGTCGGCGAGCCGCGGATAGAGCACCACGCCGATGGCCTGCGGCAACCAGAACGCCGCCTTGGTGGCCACCGCGCCCAGACCGTAGATCCCGGCGTCGACCTCGTCGAGAGCAGTGCGCGAGAGCAGCAGGTCGATCGACACCGCGACGATCAGCACCAACTGCACCTGGGAGGCCCGCAGCACGCTGAGCGGTGACACCGGTCGGCGCGCGACGGCGTCGTCGTCGCCGGTCCCCGTGACCCGACCGGGGCCGATCCCGTCGCCCGTCGCCCGGACGGTCACGCCGACGACGAGCGCGGCCACCACGGCACCGATCGTCCCGGCGAGCAGACCACCCGCCGGCCCGGCACCCGCGGCGAACGTCACGAGCATCGGCACCGAGCGCAGGGCACCGACGACGGCGAGCACCCAGGCGAGTGCCCGGAACTCCTGGCGGCCCTGCAGCACGCCCTGACCGGCCGCGATGATCACCAGCAGCGGCGCGGCGGCCAGCGCGGCGACGGTGGCGGGAATGCCGGTGTGCGCGACGGCGGCCACGATCGGGACCGCGATCGCAGCGGTGACGAGGACCCCGAGGGTGGTGGTGACCGACATCCGACGCAGGTTGCCCGCGCGGCCACGGACCACCTCGCGGGCCACCACCGACTGCAGGGCGAGGGCGGGAACCCCGAGGATCAGCATCGCCGACAGCAACCGGGCGAACTGTCCGTAGTCGCCGGGCGGCAACCATCGTCCGGCCCCGACATAGACGAGGTAGGCCGCGACGTTGGCGACCATCGACCCCACCGCGACCCAGCCGAGGGCGCCGATCACACCACGCACCCGCCCCGGACCGACCATGGTCTCAAGTCTGCCCGACCCCCCGCAGCGGGTCGCCGGGTAGGGATCGTCGCACGAGGTGGGTGTGGAACCATGGAAGGTGGTTCATCGTCGGCAGGCGACGGTACGAGGTAAGGCCAGGGATGTACGACCAGAACGTCACCACCGAGACCGATCCATCGGACATCGGGTTCCGGATCGATCCGGTACTCGCGCGTAGCTGGCTGCTGGTGAATGGTGCGCAGTACGCGCGATTCGCGCCGGCCGCACGCTCGCGCGCCGACATCGTCGTCCTCGACATCGAGGACGCCGTCGCCCCCAAGGACAAGGAGACCGCCCGCGACAACGTCGTGCGGTGGCTCGCCGAGAAGTCCGACGACCATCCCGGTGGCGCCGGGGACTGGGTGCGCGTCAACGGTTTCGGCACCCCGTGGTGGGCCGACGACCTCGAGGCGTTGTCGAAGACCTCGATCGGCGGCGTGATGCTGGCGATGGTCGAGTCGATGGACCACGTCACCGAGACCGCCAAGCGACTGCCGAACGTACCGATCGTCGCGCTGGTCGAGACCGCCCGCGGGCTGGAGCGGATCAGCGAGATCGCCACCGCCAAGGGCACCTTCCGGCTGGCATTCGGCATCGGCGACTTCCGCCGCGACACCGGCTTCGGCGACAACCCGATGACCCTGGCGTACGCACGGTCCCGGTTCACCATCGCGGCCAAGGCGGCTCACCTGCCGAGCGCGATCGACGGACCGACGGTCGGGTCGGGTGCCCTGAAGCTGTCGGAGGCCACGGCGGTGAGCGTGGAGTTCGGCATGACCGGCAAGATCTGCCTCACCCCGGATCAGTGCGCCCCGGTCAACGAGGGTCTCTCACCGTCGCCGGACGACATCACCTGGGCGCGTGAGTTCTTCGCCGAGTTCGAGCGTGCCGGCGGCGAGATCCGCAACGGCTCGGATCTGCCGCGTATCGCCCGTGCCACCAAGATCCTGGATCTGGCCCGCGCCTACGCCGTGGTCGAGTCCGACTACGACGTCGACCCGGGGCATGTCCCGCCGCCGTCGGACACCTATCACTACTGATCGGTGAGTCGCGGTGCCACGGTGAGGGATCGACGACCGTGACCCGCGTGCGCGTCCTGCCGGTGCTGTACCTGACCGGATTCGTGCTGGCCGCGGTGATCCTCGCGCCGCTCACCGCCCCCGGTCACCTGCTGTACCGGGATGCGGTGTCGACGCCGCGGTCGTTCGTGACCGACGCCGCGCTGGGCGTCGGCGACCTGGCACCCCGTGCGGTGCCGCAGGATTGGTTCGTGGCGGTCACGAGTTCGGTGGTCGACGGCGCGGTCGTGGTGGTTGTGATCCTGGTGGTCACGCTGGTGTTCGCGGCGGTCGGGTTCGGCCGGTTGGCCTTTCGGCTCGTCCCGCAGGCCGGGCGCACCGGTGCGGTGGCCGCGGCGGTGGTGTCGGTGTGGAACCCCTTTGTGGCCGAACGACTCCTGCAGGGACACTGGAGCCTGCTGGTCGGGTGGGCGACGCTCGGCTGGATCGTCGTGGGAATTCTCGATCTGGGCCTGCGTTCGCCGGATCGGCATCCGCCGCCGCGGTGGGTGCGGTGGGCGCAGCTCGCGGGGCTGCTCGCGGTGGCCGGGCTGACGCCTACCGGGTCCGTGCTGGCACTGATCGTGGCCGCGGTGATCGCTGTCGCGGTGGCGCCTCGAGTGCTCCCGGGTTGTGCTGTGGTGTGGCTGATCTCGGCGTCGCCGTGGTTGGTCGCGGCGGCGGCAGGGTCGGGGTCGGTGACCTCCGACGGCACCGCGGGCGCCCGCGCGTTCGGGTTGCGATCCGAGCCGGGCCTGGGACCGGTCGGGACCGCACTGGGATCGGGCGGGATCTGGAACGCCGACGCCGTCCCGACCAGCCGCACCATGTGGTGGGCCGCGGTGGCCACCGCATGCCTGCTCGTGGTGGTCGCACTCGGGATCGTCGGGTTGTGGCGCGGCCGGGTGTCGATGGACGTGGCGCACCGTCGAGCGCTGTGTGCGCTGGGCGTTCTGGCGGTGGCGACGGTGATCCTGGTGTCGCTGTCGGCCACCGGAGCCGGCCGTGCCGTGGTGGGCGCGGTGATCGACACGATCCCGGGCGCCGGTCTGCTGCGTGATGCGCAGAAGTGGCTGGCGCTGGTCACCCCGGCGTTCGCGGTGGGTGCGGCCGGGGCGATCGCCGTCTTCCGACGCCATGTCCCTTCCGGTTTCGCCCTCGCCGCGGTCGGCCTGCTGGTGATCGCCCCGCTGCCCGATCTGGCCTGGGGTGTCGGCGGCAAGGTGACGCCGGTGCGCTATCCGGCGGACTGGTCGACGGTCGCCGCGATGGTCCCCGCCGATCGAGGTGCGGTGGCGTTGTGGCCGTCGGATACGGTGCGCCGCTATCGATTCACCGACACGGTGTCCCTCGATCCGGCAGCCCGGATGCTGGCCGCCCCGGTGATCGAGTCGGGCGAGCTCCGCGTCGACGGTGTGGTGGTCGACCCGGCCGCCCCCCATGCGCAACGGGTGGATGCGGTTCTGGCCACCGGTGGCGATCCGGCCGAGCTGGCCCGGCTCGGTGTCGGGTGGGTCCTGGTGGAACGCATGGGCTCCGAGGGCATCGATGTTCCGGACGATCTCGCCACGCGGGCACCGGTTTTCGCCGGGGACGATCTCCTCCTGTTCCAGATCGACGGCGCCCGGACCGAGCGCGCGTCGAGCACCGCACGTGCCGCCGCGTGGGCAGCACACATCGTCTGGCTCACCCTCATCGTGGCCGGCGCAGGTGCGGTACTCGGAGCGGCACTGGACCGATACCGCAAGAATCCTCAGCGCCGCAGCATCTCCTGGCGCCGCAGCATCTCCTGGCGCCGCAGCATCTTCTAGCGCCGCAAGCGCGCGAACACCGACAGCATCTCGTCGGCGGTCGCACCCCACGAGTAGCACTGCGACTTGCGGTGTGCGGCGTCACCGAGCCGGCTCGCCTCATCCGGGTTGTCGATGAGTTTTCTGGCGGCGCTGGTGAATTCGTCGATCCCGTCGACGAGTAGACCGGTCTTGCCGTCCTCGACGGAATCCATCAGACCCACCGAACTGCGGTAACCGACGGTCGGCACACCGTGCTGGGCGGCCTCCATCACCGCGAGCCCCCAGCCTTCCTTGCGTGAGGGCATGAGGTGTACACGCGCTCGGGCCAGGATCTGGTGTTTGACGGCCTCGGTGACGTGGCCGTGGAAGTCCACCGCCTCATCGACGCCGAGATCGTGTGCACGGGAGATCAATTCGTCCGACCACCATCCGCCGCCGATCACGTCGAGTTCCACGTCGACACCGGCGCGGCGCAGGTCGGCCAGGGCGATCAGGGCGTGTTCGACCTGTTTGTGCGGCACCAGCCGGGACAGCACACACATCCGGACCGGGCCATCGGGCTCGGCGGGTCGCGGGGGTACGCCCGCGGGCACGGGGTCGAGTCCGTTGCGGATCACGGTGATCCGGCCGTCGTCGACGCCGAGGTCGACGAGTTCGCGTTTGGACGGGGCCGACACGGTGACGTAGTGGTTGCGGCGATGCACCCATGGTGACACCCGGGATTCGAGGAACCAGCCGAGGTGCCCGAGCGCACGGCCGGCGACCGGCCACTGTTCGCGATGGCAGTGGTGCACCAGCAGGATGGTCGGCGCGCGGGTGACGAGGGTGGCGAAGAACGGCATCCCGTTCTGGGTGTCGATCACGACGTCGGGGGTGTATCCGGCCAACGGACCCCGGCCGAGACGTCCGGCGAGGATCGTCAGCAGCGCACGCGGGTAGACGCCCAGGCGTCCGCCTGCGCGGAGGATGCGCACGCCGTCGCGGTGTTCGGTGCGTGGCGCCCCGGGGTACTGCGCGGTCACGAGGGTGACGTCGGAGCCGCGGGCGGCGAGCTCGCGGCCGACGCTCTCGAGGTAGCGCTCGCTGCCGCCACCCTGCGGGTGGCCGGTGTCGCGCCAGCACAGCAGCAGCACGCGGGACGGAGGAGTCATCGGGGTACAGGGTAGCCACCCGGGTGGACCGCGCGGCGCGGACCGGGATGCCGGCGTCGCCCGGATCCATCCGACGTGACCGGAAGGGTGCGTTCCGGCAGCGGCCTGTAGTAGCGTGGAGAATCGAGAACTCCGTTGTACGCCTTAAGGATTCGAGGACACACATGGCAATTCACGCATGGATCGGCAGGGCGGGTACGGCGGTCGCCACCGGGTTGGTCGGCGCCGTCGCCTATGACGCGGTTCGCACCGTCGTGCGCCGGACACCGCTGCGCGAGGGGGCCGTGGTGGCCACGGCGTGGGGGCTGCGCGGGACGCGCAAGGCCGAGGAGGTCGCGGAGTCGGTGCGACTCAACACCGCCGACATCGTCGCCGAGGCCAAGGACCGGATCGGCGAGGAGTCCACCCCACCGGGAACCGCCATCACCCATTCCCACGACCACGATCACTGACCCGTGCCCGCCCCATCAGCGGCGGTCGACATCGCCGAGCTGGGCATCACGGTCCGGTCCGCGGCCGCCGGACGGATACGCCTGACCGTCCCATGGCTGCGCGTGACCAGCCGATTCGACGCCGACCGGCGTGCGGTGGCGATCGAGGAGAGCGTCGCGCACGTCGCCGGGGTGCGCGCCGTCCACGCCTATCCGCGCACCGCATCGGTGATCGTGTGGTTGCGGGCCGACACCGACCGGGCTGCCATCGACCAGGCGATCGGCGCGGCCACCGTCGTCGACCGGGCCGGGCTGCCCGACCGCGCACCGCACTCGGCCGATGTCACCAACGCCGATCTGATTCGCATGGGAATCGGTGCCGGCGCCCTGGTCCTGCTGGGATTCCGCCGCTACGGCTTCCGCCGCCCGCCGCTGCTCGGTCCGGCCTCACGCACGGCCGCCACCGGGGTCACGATCTTCGCCGGGTATCCGTTCCTCCGCGGCGCGCTGCGCTCGTTGCGCGGTGGACGGGCCGGCACCGACGCCCTGGTGTCGGCGGCCACCATCGCGAGCCTGCTGCTACGCGAGAACGTCGTCGCGCTGACCGTGTTGTGGCTACTCAACATCGGCGAGTTCCTGCAGGATCTCACCCTGCGCCGCACCCGCCGCGCCATCTCCGACCTGTTGCGCGGCACCCAGGACACCGCGTGGATGCGGCTCGACGACGGCACCGAGATCCAGGTGCCGGTCGACTCGCTGCGTGTCGGCGACGCGGTGATCGTGCACGAGCAGGTCGCCGTCGCCGTCGACGGGGTGGTGGTCGACGGTCAGGCGGTGGTCGACCAGTCCGCCCTCACCGGCGAGAACCTGCCGGTCACCAAGGATGTCGGCGACCGCGTACAGGCCGGTTCGGTGGTGCTCACCGGACGGATTGTGATCACCGCCGACGCCGTCGGCGACGACACGTCGATCGGCCGCATCATCGGCCGGGTCGAGGAGGCGCAGCGCGACCGGGCACCCATCCAGACCGTCGGCGAGAACTTCTCCCGGCGCTTCGTCCCCGCCTCGTTCGCGTTGTCGGCGCTGACATTGCTGGTCACCCGGGATCTGCGTCGTGCGATGACGATGCTGCTCATCGCGTGCCCGTGCGCGGTGGGGCTGTCCACCCCGACCGCCATCAGCGGTGCGATCGGCAACGGCGCCCGCCGCGGCATCCTGATCAAGGGCGGTTCGCATCTGGAGGCGTCGGGGCGGATCTCGGCGATGGTCTTTGACAAGACGGGCACGCTGACCGTGGGACGTCCGGTGGTCACCAATGTGGTGTCGTTCTCCGGCGACTGGCAGCCCGAGCAGATCCTCGCGTATGCGGCGAGTTCGGAGATCCACTCGCGTCACCCGCTGGCCGAGGCGGTCATCCGGTCGACCGAGGAACGGCGGATCGAGATCCCCACCCATGCCGACTGCGAGGTCATCGTCGGGCTGGGTATGCGCACCCGGGCCGACGACGGCCGGGTGTTGCTGCTCGGCAATCCGTCCCTGCTCGACCGGCATGGTGTGGCGATCTCCGACGACGCCCTGGGCTGGGTGGAGCGGTTGCGACGCGCCGGTGAGACACCGCTGCTGCTCGCCGTGGACGGCACGCTGGTGGGGCTGGTCAGCCTGTCCGACGAGGTGCGGCCCGAGGCGCGGGAGGTGATCGATGCGCTGCGTGCGAGCGGTGTCACCGAGATCGCGATGCTGACCGGCGACCATCCGGTCACCGCCGCCACCATCGCCGTGCAACTGGGCATCGACCGGTGGGCGGCGGAGGTGACCCCCGACGACAAGCTGGCCGTGGTGCGCGAGCTCCAGTCGCTGGGGCATGTGGTGGCGATGGTCGGCGACGGCGTCAACGACGCCCCCGCCCTGGCCGCCGCGGACATCGGCATCGCGATGGGTCTCGCCGGTACCGACGTCGCGGTGGAGACCGCCGACATCGCGCTGGCCGGCGACGATCTGCGCAAGCTGCTCGACATCCGGGACCTCGGTGCACACACCGTCGAGGTGATCCGGCAGAACTACGGCATGTCGATCGCGGTCAACGGGCTCGGGCTGGCGATCGGCGCGGGTGGCGCATTGTCGCCGGTGTTGGCAGCGGTGCTGCACAATGCGTCGTCGGTTGCGGTGGTGCTCAACAGCTCTCGTCTCATCCGGTATCAGGTCGAGCCTGTCCGGCCCCCGCATCGCGACTGAACCGGGCGGCGGTCAGCCGGGATGACCGGCCCCGGTTCGATCGCGCTCGGCAGCCAGCACCGAGGCCGGCAGCCGCCACCGGCGATGGCGGTGCCGGAACATCAGCCGCACGAATGTCACGGCCACCAGACCCCGGGCCCCGGATTCCACCTCCACCTCGTCGGTGTAGCGGCCGGTGGTCGCCGATGTCGGTTCGAAGGTCAACCGGTGGTTCCACACGCGGACCGGACCACCGCGTTCGCGCGGGTGTAGATCTCGAGGTCGTCGAGGCGGACGATCTCGATCTGATGTGTCCAGGACGGGATCACCCCCAGCCAGCGCACCCGTCCGCGTGCCCGGAACCCCGGCGTGACGGCGACGTCGGGCGGCGGCGCCTGCTCCATCGAGAAGCTCAGTACGGGGGCCAGCACGAACTGCATGACCTCGGGGACGGCTGCGAGTTCACGCACGCGCGCGGCGGAGAGCGGAAGGTCGGTGGTCAGGGAAACGATCGTCATGGGTGACGCTCCTCTGGTCCGGATGTGATCGGCCTGTTCGCAGCCTAACCTTTTTGACAACTGTTTTCGATAGTGTGGGGTGTCGGGCGGTCGCCGGCCACGCCCTAGACTCGACCGGGTGTCCAGAGCCCAGACCTCGACGCGACGGTTCGCGCAGATCGCCACCTTCCGCCGGGCCGTCGGCCTCCTCTCCGACTTCCGATTCGAGCAGACCGACCCGGCCCGGTTCTACGGCGCGCTCGCCGAGGACACCGCCCGGATGGTCGAGGCCTTCGCCGCCGACGACGCGACCGGCGGTCTCGATGGCGCGGTGATCCTCGACGTGGGTGGCGGGCCCGGCTACTTCGCCGACGCCTTCGATGCGCGGGGTGCCCGCTATCTGGCGGCCGAGCCCGATCCCGCCGAGATGCACGCCGGTGGTCTCGAGCACCGCGGTACCGTGCGGGCGTCGGGTCAGCATCTGCCGTTCGCCGACGGGTCGATGGACATCACCCTGTCGTCCAACGTCCTCGAGCACACCTCACGGCCATGGGAGATGGCCGACGAGATGATCCGTGTGACACGCCCGGGCGGGATCGTGATCGTCAGCTACACGTTGTGGTGGGGGCCGTTCGGTGGTCACGAGATGGGGCTGACCCACTACGCGGGCGGCCATCGTGCGGCTCGCTGGTACACCCGACGCCACGGCCATCCACCCAAGAACCTCTACGGCACTTCACTGTTCAAGGTCACCGCCACCGGGGGCCTCCGGTGGGCGAGGTCGCGCACCGATGTCGCCAACGTCGTCGCCACCTTCCCCCGGTACGTGCCCGCATGGGCATGGTGGGTGCTGCGGGTCCCAGTGTTACGCGAAGTCGTTGCCACGAATCTCGTTGTGGTGCTGCAGAAGAGGTAGTACCACAACCCGGCCGAGCAGCGCGACCGGCGGAGATTTCGACACGCCTCGTCGCTACGCTCCTCATCGGCTCAACCACCCACTAGGCGTTGCTGATTGCGCCGAACCCCCTTCCACGAGTGAGCCGCGCCCTCTACGAGGATTGAGCCGGGACCGAGCATCGCGAGGACCCGAGTCGAAATCTCCGCAGCCAACGTCAGGCGGCGACCACCTCAGAGGTGGCCACCTCAGCAACCCGGCCGACAGAGATTTCGACACGCCTCGTCGCTACACTCCTCATCGGCTCAACCACCCACTAGGCGTTGCTGATTGCGCCGAACCCCCTTCCACGAGTGAGCCGCGCCCTCTACGAGGATTGAGCCGGGACC
>NZ_JBSFRM010000001.1:208604-270709 GCF_053589235.1 Gordonia sp. NPDC003376
ACGTCAGGCGGCGACCACCTCAGAGGTGGCCACCTCAGCAACCCGGCCGACAGAGATTTCGACACGCCTCGTCGCTACACTCCTCATCGGCTCAACCATCGTGCCCCCGTGGCTCGTTGAGCAGGACGTCCTCGCGCCAGCGAGGCCGCCCGTCCGTCGAAACCTCCGTCACATTGCGCCGGTAGGTGACCACCTCAGAGGTGGTCGGCTTCCGACGTGGGCTGGCGGAAATCTCGACACGGCTCAATCATCATGTGCCGGTGTCTGATCGATATCGACAACCTCACGACATTGCTTGTGCGCCTACTCGGGCAGCTGGGCTCCGCACCGTAGGGGGCCGCCGTTGCTGGTGGCCGACGAGAGCAGTTCGGTCCCCTGCATGATCGTGCAGGTCACCGGACCCCGAACCACGATGGCGGTCAGCTCGGCATTGCCGTCGTCGATGCGCGTGTGCTGCGACCACGGTGTCCCGGTGGCGGCGACGAACACCGAATCGCCGCCACTGCGGTAGCGCAGCCCGATCACGTCACCGTTGCCGGTGAGCTGGTAGACCACCGACCCGGCGACCACCGTCGAAGTGGGCGTGGTGGTGGTCTCCTGCGTCGTCGACGTGGTGGTGCCGGTGCTGGTCGTCGACGAGGCTTGCGACGACGCAGGCGTGGACGTGGTCGAACTCGCGGCGGACGTGTTGTCGCCGCTCCTTCCCTTGAAGACCAGGGCGGCGAGTCCGATCACCAGGATCAGCGCGACGAGTGCCGCGATCGACAGGTACAGCGTGCGCCGATTCCCGCCGCCGCCGTTCGATCCGCCGCCATTCGATCCGCCGTGGCCACCGGGCGGCGACGGCGGCGGTCCGGCGGTGTAGCCATAGCCGTAGGTCGCCTCCGGTGGGATCGCCGGATTGTCGTCGGGCCCGAATGCGCGCGTGTGCGGCGGTTGCTGGTTCGGGTCTCTGGGCTCCCCCGGCGGTTGGGTCATGTCGATGATTCTGCCAAATGACCGACACCGGTAATCCGGTGTCGGTCATCCGATCGGCGGGTCAGCCCTCGGCGATCGCCTCGAGCGGTTTGGTCCGTGCCGCACGGATCCCTGGCCACAGCGCCGCCAGGACGCCGACCACCGCAGAACCGACCAGGGTCCACACGATCAGTGTCCACGGGATCACCGGGTCACCGAGGCCCCACCGGGCGAGTGTGCGCACGAGTGCCCACCCGATGACCGTTCCGAGGATCACCCCGAGCACCGCACCGTAGATCGCGATGAGGGTGGACTCGATGTAGATCGTGCGGCGGATCTGGCTGCGCAACGTTCCGATCGCACGCAGCATGCCGATCTCCCGCTTACGTTCCACCACCGACAGCGCGAGCGTGTTGATGATGCCGAGAACCGCGATCACCAGCGCCAATCCGAGCATCGCGTACAGCGTGCCCAACATCTGGTCGATCTGCGACGAGATGCTGTTCTTGTACTGCTCGCGGCTCTGCACCTGAACCGTCAGGTAGTCCGCGGTCGCGCTCTCGAGATCGGTCCGCAGGGTGTCCGGATTCGTCCCGGGGTCGGCTTTCACGAACACCCCGAAGGTGGCGCGCGCCATCGGCGGGATGATCTTGTCGTACACCTGAGAGCCGACAACCCACGGCTGTAGCGACTCGTTGTCCTCATACACCCCCGACACCGTGACCGGGACGGTCGTCCCGTCCGGCGCGGCGAAGGTCAGGGTCTGGCCCCGTTTCCACCCACGGTCCTCGGCGGTGCGGGCGCTGATGAACATGCCGTCGGCGGGCAGCTGATCGGATGCGCCGTCGAGCATGGTGACCACCGACACCGCGGCGAGGTCGTCCCCGAGCGCGGCGAATCCGCTGCGGTCGACCCCGTCGATCTGTGTCTGCACCATGCCGAACGACACCGCATCGGCGATGCCCGGCACCTTCTTCACTGCCTCGAAGACGGTCGGTGCCAGCGGCATGTTGTTGGTGCCCGTGACGATGTAGTCAGCGCGCACCCCGTTGTCGACGGCGCTGTCGACGGTGCCCTTGAACGAGCTGCCGAGCGTGCCGATCACCGCCACCAGCATGATGCCGAGGGTCAACGCGAATGCGGTGGCCGCCGAACGTCGCGGATTACGAACGGCATTCGTCCGCGCGAGTCGCCCGACCGTACCGAACGGGGCGCCGATCACCCTGCCCAGTGCGCCGACCACCGGCCGCGACAACGCCGGTCCGGCCAGGACCGTCGCCACGATGGCGGCACCGGCACCGGCCCCGACCATGATCGCGCGGAACAGGCCCTCGCCCAGTGCTCCCCAGACGATCGTGCCGATCGCGACCAGCAGGAACACCACGCCCACCAGGGTGCGGGTACGTAGCGGCGCCGATCCCTCGGTCACGCCGGCCCGCATCGCCTCCACCGGCGACACCCGTGATGCACGCACCGCGGGCACCCATGCGCTCACCATGGTGACCACGATGCCGACGAACAATGCGGCCAACACCGCCCAGACACCCACTTGCAGTGGACCGTCGGGGAGGCCCGAGGTCGCACCGATGATGGCCTTCAGCGCAGCCGCCAGACCGACGCCGATACCCAGCCCGACGGCACCACCGATCACGCCGACGATGAACGCCTCGAACAGCACCGACCGCGACACCTGCGGACGGCTCGCGCCGATCGCCCGGAGCAGCGCGAGCTCACGGTTACGCTGCGCCACGATCATCGAGAAGGTGTTGTAGATGATGAAGGTTCCGACGATCAGACCGATCGCCGCGAATGCCAACAGGATTCCGGTGAAGATCGTCAGGAACTCGTTGACCTGGGCCTTCTGGTCGTCGCGGACCTGCGCGGCGGTACGGACCTTGTAGTCGTCGGAGTTCAGGGCGGTCCTCACACGCTGCGCGAGCTCGCCGTCGTCGACGCCCTTCACCGCCGACATGTTCACCGCCGCAACGTGACTGCCGTCGGAGAACAGCTGGTTGGCGGTCGCCTGGTCGAATTGCACGTCGACGTAACCGCCGGTCGAGCTCGGCAGGTCGACCAATCCGACCACGGTGACCTCGAGTGGGGTGCTGTTGCCCTGCCCGATCACGACCTTGGTCTTCGACCCGACGCGGAGTCCGGCCTTCTCGGCCGCCGACGCGTTGATCGCGATCTCGCCGGGCCCGGTCGGCCCGCGGCCGCCGGGGAGAATCGTCTCAGGTGAGATCGCCTGGCCGGCAGGGACATACGCGGTTCCGACGCTGGGTGCGCCACCGGTCTGCACCGCCTTGCCGTCGGCCCCTGCCAGGGTGACCGAACCTTCCTGGTTGGTCTCGATCCTGGCGATCCCGAGTTCGTCCTTGCGGCCGGACAGGTCGGCCACCACCGAGTCCGGGATGCCGGCCGCCGCCGACCGTTCCGGGGTGACCTGTACGGCGACACCGGGGATCGTGTTGTCGAAGATCGAGTTGAACGCGTTGGAGATGGACGAGGTGAACACGATCGACCCGGCGACGAAGGACGTGCCCAAGACGATCGAGAAGACGGTGAGGACGAGCCGGAGTTTATGTGCGCGAAGGTTTCTGGTGGAGACCTTCCGCATCACCGAGGAAGTTGTCATGGTCTCAGCGAGCCTCGGTGCCCTGCGTGGTCGGGTCGGTGGAGATACCGGATGCCTCGTGCTTGCCGCCGGCCTCCACGGGACCGGGACGGTCCGCCTGCTCGGCAGGATCCGCGGGAACCGCGCCGTCGAGGTGACGCATCACCTCGAAGACGTCGTCGGCACTCGGACGGCTGAGCTCACGCACGATCTGACCGTCGGCGAGGAACACCACGCGGTCGGCGTAGGACGCGGCACGCGGGTCGTGGGTGACGATCACGACGGTCTGGCCGAACTCGTCGGTGGCCGCCCGCAGGATCGCCAGCACCTCACCGGACGAGCGGGAGTCCAGGTTGCCGGTGGGTTCGTCGCCGAAGATGATGGCGGGCCGGCCGACCAGCGCCCGGGCGCACGCAACACGCTGCTGCTGGCCACCCGACAGTTCGGTGGGCAGATGGCCGAGCCGGTCGGTGATGCCGAGTCGGTGGACCACCGTGTCGAACCACTGCTGGTCGACGTCGCGGCCCGCGATGTCGAGGGGCAGGGTGATGTTCTCCGCGGCAGTCAGGGTGGGGACGAGGTTGAACGACTGGAAGACGAAGCCGATGCGGTCGCGACGGAGTCTGGTCATCTCCTTGTCGGACAGACCGGTCAGGTTGTCGTCGCCGATGTAGGCTCGACCACCGGTCGCGTCGTCGAGACCGGCGAGGCAGTGCATGAGCGTCGATTTCCCGGACCCCGACGGCCCCATGATCGCAGTGAACTCGCCGGTGGCGAACTCGATGGTGACTCCGCGCAACGCATGGACCGCGGTATCACCCGCCCCGTAGACCTTCGTGAGATCCTCGGCACCGGCGGCCACCGTGTCGGGCTCGCTGCGGGGAATCTGTGCGTGCGCTGATGTCATGGCCACCACGGTGCCAGGTTGCGGGCGGCGACGCTATCAGGAATCTCCCTGAGGTCGACCCCCAGGCCGGCACCCGAAACCGGCCCGGAATGGCCTACACCTGCGTCAGCGCCGCGGGAAACGCACCTCGAAGGCATGCAGACGGGTGGGCCCGGCGAACATGTCATTGGTCACCACATAGAGCATGCGCGCGCGGAACTTGTCGCCCGGACGGTCGGCCATCCAGTTGCCCCACGCCATCGACGACATGTTGCCCGCCGCCAGACGTGGCACCGGATCGGTGGAGAAGATCTCCACCTTGCGCATCGCCTTCTCGGTGCCGGCCAGTTTCGCCGAACCGCCAACCTGCTGGGCGCCGTCGGTGGTGGCCCAGAAGATCCGGGTGACTCGCCCCTTGCCGCGCTCGAGGACCAGGAAGTCGGTGCTGTTGACCGCGAGCACGTCGGCGACCACCCGACCGCCGCCGGGACGGTAGACGAACTCCTTGGTGCCCCGTCCGGCATAGGTCAGAAGGCGTGCGGTGCCGCCCGGATCCTGACGCAGGGCGCCTGCGGTGATCACGCTGATCTCCCCGTTGGGTCCGACGGTGACGCCGGTGAGCCCCTTCTGGCCGTTGACGCCGGCCTTCGTGGTGGGGCGCCATGCCTTCGGCAACGGCAGGTCACGGACGAACGTACCGATCGGGCCGATCTGCCGGATGAACTGGTGATTGCCGCCGCTGACGACCACATAGCCGCCGCCGACACGTCGGATGCCCTCGAATTGGGCGTCGCCGGGGAGCAGCGGAAGGTTCTGCGGACTCAGGACCGTGCCACCGCCACCCAGGTTCACCTGGGCGGCGCCGAGCAGGCCCGCATCGCTGTTGTAGCCGACATGGGTGGTGTAGAACCGTGCCGGTCCGGCGCGGCCCACGTCGGTCGAGATCATCGCGTACTCGGCATTGGCGAGCCGATCGATTCCGGAGATCCCGCCGAAGGTGGGAATCCCGTTGACGATCGCGGAGTCGACGTAGCGCGACGTCACCGTGGTCGGAGCGGGTTCCGCGACGGCCGCCCCGGCCCCGACCGAGGTCGCGATGGCTGCCGCAGAAACGAACGTTGCCCCCCATGAGCGAAGTCTCATAGGGGGCAACGATACCCGAGAGCGGGCACCTCAGCTCAAGGAGAGCTGGAGGGTTGGGATGCGACTCTCACCCCGCGGGACCGGAACGGACGTACCGGATGGGGACGGCGCAACCCGCCTCAGGGGTGGGTCACTCGGCGAGGCGCTGCTTGAGCTGGTCGAGCTCGTCCTGCAGGCTGGTCGGCAACTTGTCGCCGACGAACTCGAACAACTCCTCGATCAGCGGGATCTCACGGCGCCACTCGTCGGCGTCGAAGTCGAGGGCGGCGACGAGGTCCTCGGCCGGCTCGTCGAGACCTGTGACGTCGATCTCCTCCGGCTTCGCGACGATGCCGACCGGTGTCTGCACGCCCTCGTTCGCGCCCTCGATCCGGCCGATGATCCACTTCAGCACGCGGCTGTTCTCACCGAATCCGGGCCACAGGAAGCGGCCGTCGTCGCCACGACGGAACCAGTTGACGTAGAAGATCTTCGGCAGCTTGGATGCGTCGGCGTTCTTGCCGAGGTCGATCCAGTGCTGGAAGTAGTCGCCGACGTGGTAACCCATGAACGGCAGCATGGCCATCGGGTCGCGGCGGACGGTGCCCACCTGACCCTCGGCGGCGGCGGTCTGCTCGGAACCGACGGTGGCACCCATGAAGACACCGTTCTGCCAGTCGCGGGCCTCGGTCACCAGCGGCACGGTGGTCTTGCGACGGCCGCCGAACAGGATCGCCGAGATCGGCACACCCTTCGGGTCGTCCCACTCGCTCGCCAGCGACGGGCACTGCGAGATCGGGGTGCAGTAGCGCGAGTTCGGATGTGCGGCAGGATGATCCGACTCCGGAGTCCAGTCGTTACCGAGCCAGTCGGTCAGATGGGGCGGGGCGTCGGTACCGATCCCCTCCCACCAGATGTCACCGTCGTCGGTCTCGGCGACGTTGGTGTACAGGGTGTTTCCGGCCTCGATGGTGCGCATCGCGTTCGGGTTCGAGTCCTCGCTGGTGCCCGGGGCGACACCGAAGAATCCGAACTCCGGGTTGATCGCGTACAGGCGGCCGTCCTCGCCGAAGTGCATCCAGGCGATGTCGTCGCCGACGGTCTCGGCCTTCCAACCCGGGATGGTGGGCTGGATCATCGCGAGGTTGGTCTTGCCGCAGGCGCTCGGGAAGGCCGCGGCGACGAAGTAGACCTTGTTCTCCGGGCTGGTCAGCTTCAGGATCAGCATGTGCTCGGCCATCCAGCCCTCGTCACGGGCGATCACCGAGGCGATGCGAAGCGCATAGCACTTCTTTCCGAGGAGCGCGTTGCCACCGTAACCCGAGCCGTAGGACCAGATCTCACGGTCCTCGGGGAAGTGGGTGATGTACTTGTCCGGGTTGCAGGGCCACGGCACATCTGCCTGGCCCGGCTCCAGCGGAGCACCCACCGAGTGCAGACCCTTGACGAAGAAGCCGTCGTCGCCGAGGGCTTCGAGGACCTGCGGGCCGACGCGGGTCATGACCCGCATGGACAGCACGACGTACTCGGAATCGGTCAGCTCGACACCCAATTTGGGATCATCCGAGCCCAGCGGGCCCATGCAGAACGGGATGACGAACATGGTGCGGCCGCGCATGCTGCCCCGGTACAGCTCGGTCATGGTGGCACGCATCTCGGCCGGGGCGACCCAGTTGTTGGTCGGGCCCGCGTCCTCCTCGGAGGTCGAGCAGATGAAGGTGCGCGACTCGACCCGGGCGACGTCGGCGGGGTCGGACTTCGCGAGGTAGGAGTTCGGCTTCTTCTCGTCGTCGAGCTTCACCAGGGTGCCGGCGGTCACGAGGTGCTCGGTGAGCCGTGCCCACTCCTCGTCACTGCCGTCCGACCAGACGACGCGGTCGGGCTGGGTCAGCTCGGCGACTTCGGCGACCCATGCCAACAGCCCCTGATGTTTGGTGGGAGCGCTGCTCGGATCCAATCCGGGAATTGTGGTTGAGGTCATTTCTCCTCCTCGGAGTCGGCCACTCAAGTCGGCGGCCGGTACGGCGGCTTCATCTCAGGATACGATGACCGAACGCCCGTTTTGGCCTGGGGCCGACAGATGCGGTCTACGCCACATTTCCACATTCGGCACAGAACCGCCAACCCAGCGAATCAGGCCCCTGACCGGCCCTTTTACCCACCAATCGGCGACTTTCGTACCTGGCGAAAACCGTGTCGACCGCACTCGGCCGGCGAAGATCGGTACACGGCGCCGCCACCGCGAGGTCACTCCAGTCGACCCGAATCCGTCGGTACCCAACGCCCGGTCCCCGGGTCGAGCACCTGCGCGGCGTAGCTGCCGTCGGCGCCGACGCGGGTGATCGTGTCCACCTGGCCGTCCCGGTCGGCGTCGGTGTAGACGGTCAAGCCCTCCGGCCCGTTGCGGGTGAGCGAGTCGTCGACCCCGTCGGCATCGGTGTCGACATCGGCCGGCCCCAGATCCCAGATCCGCCCGCCGTCATGCATCCAGAGGTGGTCGGTGACGTCCCCGCCGGGCTCGACCTCGCCCGGCAACGGTTCGTCGGGGAACACCGGTACATGGGCTGCCGATTCCACCCCCAGCGGGTCGTCGACCCCGCCGAACTGCAGTGGTTCGGACTCCGCCCCCTCACCCGACATGAACGGATCCACCACGACACTCCCCTTCTCCTCGTTCCCGACCTGCCTGTTCCCGACCTGCCTGTTCCCGACCTGCCTGTTCCCGGCCTGTCTGTTCCCCGTCCCGACCCGCCCAGATCTCCTCGGCCCGACCGGCGACCTCGACGCGCAGGGCCCGCACCTGCTGGGCATAGTCCGTCCTGGCCTTGTGCTCCCGGGCCGCCGATCCGCGCAGCTCCCGTAACCGCCGGTCGATCTCGCCCACCTGCTCGGCCACCTGCCGGGCGCGCCGGTCATGATGCCGCCCGATCTGCCCGGCGAGTCGGGATTCGGCGGCGGCGACGCGCATCGCGACGCGGTGTTCGAGGCGCCCCCGCGTATCGGCGAGCACGTCCAGGGACCATCCGCGCAGGTCGGTGCGGCGCACGGTCGCCCGGCGCACCCGGATCACCCAGATCGCCGCCGCGACACCCAGCGCCAGAGTCAACGGCATCGAGATCCACTGCAGGGTCTGTACCGACGCCATCGGTGCCACTGCCAGCCGTCCGACCCCCAATCCGGTGGACGCACCGATCAGCACCACCAGCGCGTCCTCGGCGCCGCGCCGCCCGGTGGGCAGCGGTCTGCGCACCTGTTCCAGCGGCGTATCCGGTTCCGGCATGGCCACATCTGCCCCCTCGACACCGAGCAGTGCGACGGCCGAGACCTCCTCCAGCCGTTCGGTCACGATGTCGTCGATGCGGGCACCCAGGGCCGTGATCTCGGCGTCGAGCCGGTGAGCGTGCTCGTCGGTCCGGCATCCGGGCCGGGAGCAGCGGGCCGTCGCGATCGCGCCCGCCGACCGGACACCGACCGCCACATCGGCGAGGGCACTGGCGCGCACCCCGGCAAGACCTGCACGGATCGCCCCGAGCCGGTCGTTGCGTCCTCGATCACGGGTCGCGACGAGATGCTGGCGCAGAGCGGTCAGCCGCTGGGCACCGGGGTCGTCGGCGGCCGGCAGCGCGGTACCCGCGGCCAGGTCGGCGGCCACCACATCGGCGAGCGTCCGGTCGAGTTCGCCCAGGCAGATCCCCATCCGTGCCCGCTCGGCACGTGTCGCCGGTGGTGCCGCCGTCGTCTCCGCCAGCCAGTCGGCGAGATCCGCGACGCCCGACTCGTCGTCGGCGCCGGCATCGGCGGCGGCCACCGACACCGCGAAGACCGGCAGTTCCGACGCCGGGTCGAGGAGCGCACGGTGGCCGCGCAGGATTCGCGGCCACTCCCAGAACGCGTCGATGCGGGTACACACCAGCGCCACGGTGCCGACCCGTGCCCGCAGACCGTTCAGCAGGGCCCGTTCCTCGTCGCCGATCGCCGACGACGGGTCCACCACCATCAACGCCACCGCACTTCCCGGGACGCGCGTCCGCTCGCCGAATCCGGTGAACGACAGTTCCGGGGCGAGTCGTCGGCATGCATCGACGACACCGTCGACCTCCATGTCGGCGGTCCCGGTGACGATCACCGACCCCGGGCCGACCGGTGCCGGCCCACAATCGGCGACCTGCACCCCGGTCAGTCGGTGCACCCGATCGATCATCGAGGCGGTGGAGACGTCGGCCGACCGTCCTCCACCAGCGGGGATCGTCCCGATCGGCACAGCGGGGATCGGCGTATCGGCGCTCACCCGACCACCACCTCCGACAGCCTCAACAACCGTTCGGCGATGTCCCGCTCGGTGCCCTCGGCGGCCCATCGTTCGAGCTCGGCCCGCACGTCGGACTCACGCTCACCGCGCACGGCCGCCACACATCCGGCGATCCGGCTCGGCAACGCCTCGATCCCACTGATCGCAGTCAGGACGGTGTTCAACGACGTCGCATCGTCGACGGTGCCGTCGGCCAGACAGGTCAGCGCGGCGTCCACGCCGAACCGGCCGAGCCGACGCAGCAGTCCGTGTCGCATCCGGCGTTCCCGACTCCCGGGTGCCCCGACCAGGAACCGGCCGGCCATCGACGGCATCGACTCCCCCGACGCATCGAGTTCGGTGAGGAACCCCCACTCCTCGTCGGTGACGTCGGCGCAGGCCAACAGCCCCGACACCGGCGTGACCGGCATCCCGATCATCTCGGCGGCCGCCACCGCGACGGCGGCCGCGGTCTCGGGATCGTCGTGGGTGTCCGCCTTGCCCAGGACCACGATGGTCCGTTCCCGCGGCAGCTGGTCGAGCAGCCGATGATCGTCGGCACGGGGCACCCCGGTGAGGACATACAGCCACAGATCGGCATCGACGAGTGCCGCGGCGTCCTCCCCCGGACCCAGCGTGGTCACCGACAACCTGCGGCGGACCGCGCGCGCCATGGTGTCCCGGCCCACGCCGGGCCGACCCACGACCGCGGTCGTGAGTCCCCGACGGTAGTGCGATGCGAGTGTGTCGAAGCCCGGTGGCACCCCGGTGACACCCTCGGGCGCCCCCTCCAGGATCCGCCCGAGTTCCCCGTTCGCGTCGATCATGGCGCTCCCCCTGCGTCCGGCCAGTCGTCTTCGCTGGTCGCAGCCTAACCCCCGATCGGCCGAACCGGCAGACGGAAATGCACAGGATGAGGGTGTCGACTGTGAGGCAATGGCGGCGATGGGCCACGATGGACCGGTGAGCAACAGTCCCGACCCGGCCCCTCGCGACGCGCTCGACCGTGCGCGTCTGTACCCGCGGGTCACGAGTTTCCGCTTTCGACGCGGAACCCTGACCCCCGGCCAGCAGCGAAACTGGGAAACCCTGTGGCCGACCCTCGGCCGCGATCTGTCCGTCGACCACACCCAGACCCCCGAACCGCCGATCGACTTCGACGCGGTGTTCGGCCGGCAGGCACCGCGGGTCCTCGAGGTGGGCAGCGGCACCGGGGTGTCGACCGCGGCGATGGCGGCCGACGAGCCCGACGTCGATGTGGTGGCCGTCGAGGTCTACAAGCCCGGACTGGCCCAGTTGCTCGGTCTCGTGGACCGCAACGGGCTGACCAACATCCGCCTGATCCGCGGCGACGCGATGGTGGTGCTCAAGGAGCTGATCCCGACGGGCAGCCTGACCGGGGTCCGGGTGTTCTTCCCGGACCCGTGGCCCAAGTCACGTCATCACAAGCGCCGTTTCCTGCAGCGCGGGACCATCGAACTGATCGCCGACCGGCTACGGGAGGGAGGTGTCCTGCACATCGCCACCGATCACGCCGACTACGCCGAGTGGATCGCCGAGGTGCTGGCCACCCAGGACCCCGCCCGACCGCACGTCGTCCCGGCCACCACCGCGGTCCCGATCTCGCTGAGCCGCCCGACCACCAAGTTCGAGGGCCGGGCCGAGCGGGAGGGCCGCGAGGTCAACGAGTTCGTCTATGTGAAACCGGTCTCCACCCGCCGCGGTGCGGAATCGGAATCCCCCGACCCCGATAGCCCCGACCCCGACAGCCCAGACCCCGACAGCCCAGACCCCGACAGCCCAGCAGACCCCCACAGTGAGGACCAGCCATGAGCGACGACAGTTCGCCCGGCCGTACGCGCTTCGCCGAGACGATCTCCGGGCAGGCGAGCGCACCGCGGGTGCTGCTGGTCTGGGACGCCCCCAACATGGACATGGGTCTCGGGGCGATCCTCGGTGGCCGGCCGACCGCTGCACACCGGCCCCGGTTCGACGCGCTGGGCCGGTGGATCCTGTCGCGGACCGCCGACATCTCGGCCACCCGCGCGCAGAATGCCGCCGAGGTGTCCACCGACACATCGGCGTCGGTCACCACCGACGGCTCGGCGTCGGCGGTGGAACCCGAGGCCACCGTCTTCACCAACATCGTCCCTGGTAGCGCCGATGTGGTCCGCCCCTGGGTGGAAGCACTGCGCAACGTCGGCTACGCGGTCTTCGCCAAGCCGAAACTGTCCGAGGACAGCGATGTCGACTCCGACATGCTCGACCACATCGAGCTTCGCAGGCACACTGTTGGATTAGCTGGCCTGATCGTGGCCTCCGCCGACGGGCAGGCCTTCCGTGACCCGCTGCGCGAGATCGCGGCCGAGGGCACGCCGGTCACCGTCATCGGGTTCCGCGAACACGCCAGCTGGGCGCTGACCACCGAGGAACTGGAGTTCATCGACCTCGAAGACATCCCGGGCGTGTTCCGTGAGCCGCTGCCGCGCATCGGCCTCGATTCCCTCCCCGACGACGGCGCGTGGCTCGCCCCGTTCCGCCCCCTCGGCGCACTGCTGCGCTGACGTCGACGTCGGCCGGCCGCGTGCCCGCACCTCGCGGGCCACGGCCGGGAGCACCTGTGGTGGGCCACATCCTTCAGGGAGTCCTCAGGCTGCGCTGACAGAATCACTTCCCGATCTCTGCGAAAGGACTCGGCGTGTTCGGAGCCATCGGCACATTCGTCTATCGGATGCGCTTCGCCGTCATCGCCGTCATGGTCGTACTCATGGCGGGTCTGGGCCTCTACGGCATGGACCTCAACAAGTATCTGAGCCAGAGCGGATGGTTCGACCCGACGTCGGAGTCCTCCAAGGGCGCGGTGGTCGCCGACCGCTCGTTCGGCCGTGACCACACCTCCGATGTGATCCTGCTGGTCACGCCCCCGGAGGGGACGACCGTCGACAACCCCGAGTTCGGCGCGAAGGTCGAGAACTTCGTCAACGACCTGATCGCGGCCCATCCCGACATCGTCAACCGCAACGACCCGGGTGTGGTGGACCCGTTCGACAGCTCCGACACCAGCGCAAGCGGCAAAGCCGCCCTCGACATCAAACGCGCCAGACTGTTCACCGACGACAAACAGCACGCGTTCATCAGCATCGGCGTCACCGGCGACGACGACACGACCGTCCTGAACAACTACAAGACCATCCAACCGTTCTTCGACAACATCCCCGAACGATTCGACATGCCCGGGGCGACGTTCCAGCTGGCCGGCCTACAGCCGGTCGCCGGCGCGATGGCCAGCGGAATGGACGACGACATCAAACGCGCCGAGGTCATCGCCTTGCCGCTGGTCGCGCTGATGCTGTTCTTCATCTTCGGCGGCGTCGTCGCGGCGTGTCTTCCGGTACTGATCGGCGGTCTGACCATCGCCGGATCGCTCGGCATGATGAAGATCCTGGCCCAGTCCATCGAGGTCAACATCTTCGCGCAGTCGGTGGTCACGCTGATCGGCCTCGGTATCGCGATCGACTACGGCCTGTTCATCGTCAGCCGCTTCCGCGAAGAACTCGCCGAGGGCTATACGACGAGAGCCGCGGTACGAAGAACGGTGATGACGTCGGGTCAGACCGTCGTCTTCTCCGCGACCATCATCGTCGCCGCGCTGGCCTGTCTGCTGATCATGCCGCAGGGCTTCCTCAAGTCGGTGGCCTACGGCGCCATCTTCTCGGTCTCGCTGGCCGCCATCCTGTCGATCACCGTGCTACCCGCGATCCTGAGCATCCTGGGACCCCGCATCGATGCGATGTCATTGCGCTGGATGCTGTCGTTCACCCTGTTCCCGATCGTGCGGAAGTTCTCCCCGGCCAAGGCCGAATCACTCGAGCACAAGGTGGCCGACCTGACCGGTCGCACCAAGTCGCGCGAACAGATCGAGCACGGTTTCTGGGGTCGCCTGTCCGGCTGGGTGATGCAGCATCCGGTGGCCACCGCGGTGCCGACCATCCTGATCCTGCTGCTGCTCACCGTCCCGTTCGGCGGTATCAAGTTCGGCGGTATCAGCGAGCAGTACCTTCCGCCGGACAACCCGAGCCGGATCGCGCAGGAGAGCTTCGACAGGTACTTCCCCACCGAGCGGACCGAGGCGGTCAAGATCGTCATCGCCTACAACCCCGACGACTCCGCCGCCAATGCGAAGATCGCCGAGATCGCCGAGGCGGCCGGCAAGGTCCCCGGTTTCACCAAGCCGTTCAGCATCTCCGCCGACGACGCCGGCGCCAAGTTCGGTACGTACGGCGACAACGGTCCGGCCGTCGTGCAGATGTCGGCGGGTCTGGTCGACCGCACCACCGCCGCCGAGGCCATCAAGGATCTGCGGGCGATCAACCACGACGGCGTGAGCATGTGGGTGACCGGTACGCCGACCCTCACCCAGGATTCGATCGACGCACTGCTGAAACGGCTCCCGTTGATGGCCGTGATGCTGGTGCTGATCACGGGTCTGCTGATGTTCCTGGCGTTCGGTTCGGTGGTGCTGCCGATCAAGGCCGCCCTGATGTCGGCACTCGGCCTCGCCGCCACACTCGGCATCCTGACCTGGATCTTCGTCGACGGTCACGGTGCGACGCTCGCCAACTTCACCCCGGGTCCGCTGTTCGCGGCGGTGCTCGTGCTGATCATCGCGATCGTGTTCGGCCTGTCCACCGACTACGAGATATTCCTGCTCGCCCGAATGGTGGAGGCCAGACAGAAGGGCGCGTCCACCACCGAGGCGATCCGCATGGGTACCGCCTACACCGGCCGTCTGATCACCGCCGCCGCGGCCATCCTCGTGGTGGTCACCGGTGCGTTCGGCTTCTCCGAGATCGTGATGATGAAGTACATCGCGTACGGCATGATCGCGGCCCTGATCCTGGACGCCACGATCATCCGCATGCTGCTGGTGCCTTCGGTGATGAAGCTGCTCGGCGACGACTGCTGGTGGGCGCCCCGCTGGATGCAGACACTGCAGCGCAAGGTCGGCCTCGGTGAGACCGTCCTCGACGACGAGCCCGAGGACATGGTCGCCCCGCCCGCCGGGGCGACCGGGCGCGCGATCAGCGCGGGCACCTTGGTGTCGGAGGTACCGACCACCGCGATGCGCGCCGCACGTCCCGCCGGGGTCTCCGTCCGCAAGGAGCCCCCCGCCGCGACACCGGTACCGGCTCCGGCACGATCGGCTCCGGCCACCCCACCGGCGCCGGCCGGACAGGACAATCCCACCCGCGAGCACGCGCGGCCGCAACCGGCAGAACCCGACCGGCCGCGCCCGACCCCGACCCGCGTGGGCCCGTCCGCGCCGCCGACCGGCCGCCGGCAGGCGCCCCGCCCGCCGATGCCCCCGTCGGCCCCCGCGGTTCCGGCCGATCAGCGCCCGATGCCGCCACGCCGGTACTCGCCACGCAACGTCGACCGGCCCGACACCGGCAGCTGGCGACTCGGCGAGGGCGGTATCCGCCTCGGCGTGGAGGCCACCGGAGACGTCGACCCGCGGCCTGCCGCACGGCGCGCCGGCGGCAATCCGGTGTCGGGTCCCCGCCCGGTCATCACGCCGGACACCCCCGTCCCGCCCGCCGCGACCACACCGCCCGCCCCGCCGTCGGCCGGGCGTCCGGCCAGGCCGCAGCCGCGCCCGTCGACACCCCCGGCGCGCCGTTCCGGCCCCTCACCGAGGCCCACTCCGGCACCTGCACAGCCGGATTCGGGATCGAACGGTCCCCCCGCGACACCGCAGAAGCCGCCGGCACCCATGGGCGCAGGCCGGTCACCGCTGAGCCGACGGCCGGAGCTCGACCAGACCGGACGCCGTCCGCTGGCCGCGTCGCTGAGCCCGGAGGACCGATCCCCGTCGACACCCGGCCGTACCGGGTCCGGCCCGTCGCCGATGGATCGTGGCCTGTCGCAGGGACTCACACCGTCCGCCCCGAACCGTCCCGGTGGGGCAACCGACTCCGTCGCGCCCACCGACACCCCGGCGGCCCGCTCGACCGGTGCCGACAGACACGCGCGGGACAACGGCGACGGCGACAGGATCAGCGTGCAGGATCTGCTGCGCCGCAGCCGGTCCGGCGATCAAGACCAGGACTGATCACACCGGACCGATCGGGACCGGCCGGCACGCCGGACTCAGCGCGGGTCCGGCGTCCGGGTCTCGTCGACATCGGACCCGTCGGCGATCTCGTCGGACAGCCCCTCGGCATCGGCGATCGCCTTGTCGAGGTGGACCCGATCCCAGATCGGCGGATCGGGTGAGGCCTCGAACGCACCATCACCGTGGATGACCTCGATCAGGGGTTCGCCGAGCAGGTAGCGGATCGCGGTGTTGCAGAACGCGATCAGCGGTACCGCGAGCAACCCGCCGACGATGCCCGCGGCGACGAGGCCCGCGGCGATCGCCAGAACCACCGCCACCGGATGCAGTCGTACCGACCGGCCCATCAGGAATGGTTGCAGGACATGGCCTTCCAGCTGCATGACACCCACCAGGATGGCCAGCACGATCACCGCGGTGATCCATCCCTGGGTGACCAGTGCGATGACCACCGCCAGCGACCCGCTGATCAGTGCACCGACGATCGGGATGAACGAGAACAGGAAGATCACCGTGGCCAGCGGCAACGCGAGCGGCACACGCAGGATGGCGAGGCCGATGCCGATGCAGATCGCGTCGACGAGGGCCACCACCACGGTCGCCCGCACGTAGGCGACCAGGGTGCCGAAGCCGGCGATACCGGCCGCAGTGACCTTGTCACGCGATCCCGACGGGATCAGCTTGGCGCAGAACTCCCAGATCTGGCCGCCGCCGTAGAGGAAGAAGATCAGCAGGAACACCATCAGCAGGCCACCGGTGACCAGCTCGGTCGCGGTGGTTGCCGTGGCCAGTGCGCCGCTGGCGAGCCGGGCCTGGTTGTTCTGCATCAGCGAGATGATGTTGTTGCCCAGGTGACTGACCTGCGACTCGTCGACCTTGAGGGGCCCGTCGGCCAGCCACGTGCGTAGCTGGCCGATGGTGTCGATCACCTCGTGCGTCAGATCCGGGAACCCGGAGACGAAGGCCCGGCCGACGAAGGTCAGCACCGTGCCCACCACTCCGATCGCGAGCACCAGCACCAGCACCACCGCGATCGACCGGGGGACGCGCCGACGGTTGAGATAGTCCACCGCGGGGACGAGAAACGCCGACAGCAGGACCGCCAGACACAGTGGGACGGTGACCTCTTCGAACTGCCGGAACAACTTGCCGGCCACGTAGACGGCGACCAGGATGAGCAGGAGCCGCCATGACCATTCCGCGCCCGCCCGGACCACCGGGTGCACCTTGGACCGGTCGAGATCCGCCAGTCCGCGGAACCGGGCCGAACCCCCGTCGCCCGTCGCCGCGGCCCCGCCGCGCTCGGCCGACATTGCGCCTGAGTCGCCATCGCTCACGGGAGTCAGGGTAGCTGTGGATAGGCTGGGGCACATGTCATCCGACTCGCCGGCGGTGCCGCACCCCGACAGGCGCCACCGTTTCTGGTGGGCGCGCTGGGTTCTGCTCGCCGTCGTCGTGGTGATCCTCGCGGTCGAAGTGGTGCTGATCTGGCCCAGCCTGGAGAAGGCGTGGGAACGCACCGACCAGCTCGACTGGGTGTGGCTGGTGGCGTGCATCGTCGCCGCCATGCTGTCGATGGACAGTTTCGCGCAGGTGCAGCGGGCACTGCTGCGGTCGGCCGGGGTGATGGTCTCGCAGGTGAAGTCGCTCGCCGTCGTACTCGCGGCCAACTCGCTGAGCCAGACGATGCCAGGCGGTCAGGTGCTGGCGCCGGCGTTCACCTACCGGGAGACCCGCAAGTGGGGCGCCTCGCCGGTGGTGGCGTCCTGGCAGGTCGTCATGTCGGGACTGTTGGCCGGAGTCGGCCTGGCGATCCTCGGGTTCGGTGGGGCCGTGTTGGCGGGTGCCAAGACCAGCCCGTTCTCGCTGATGTTCTCGGTGATCGGATGCGTGGCGGTGGTGGCCGTCCTGCAATACCTGGCAACGCATCCGGAATCGCTGCACTCCGGTGGCGAGCGGGCGTTGGTCTGGGTCAACCAGGTGCGCAACAAGCCTGCCGATCACGGCGTCGCACGGCTGTCGGAGATCCTCGACCAGCTGCGGGCAGTCCAGCTCACGCGCCGCGACACCGCGACGGCCTTCGCATGGAGCCTGTTCAACTGGGTCACCGACATCGCCTGTCTGCTGTTCGCCTGCTGGGCGGTGGGCGCGACCCCGGCCATCTCGGGTGTGATGGTCGCCTATGCCGCGGGCAAGGCGGTCGGCACCGCGGTGCCGTTGTTGCCGGGCGGGATCGGCGTCGTCGACGCGGTGCTCGTGCCGGCCCTGACCACCGCCGACATGCCCGCGGCCGATGCGTTGACCGCCGTCCTGGTGTACCGGCTGGTCAGCTATGTCCTGGTCTCTGTGGTGGGCTGGGTGGTGATCCTCGCGAAGTTCCGCACCGGAATCCGCGACACCGACACCCTCGAGGACGAGTACGACCGGGATCTGGGGCTCGACCCCGACGCCGACCAGATCGACACCGAACGGCTGAGCAGCGAACGACCCGACGACCCCGATCCTCATCCCGATCCCGGCCGGACCGACCCCGACCGGCCCGACGCACGGGACACGCACCCGTTCCGACGACCGGATGACGACGTGAATTGACGTCTGCCGGGGGTATGGCGCTACCGTTGGAGACCATGTCGAGTTCGGCCATGACTTCTGGGGGGTCCACGACGTCGTCGTCGGTGTCGTTGCCGGTCACCGCGTTGATCGACGCGGTCGCCATCACCGTGTTCGTATTGATCGGTCGTTCCTCCCACCACAACGGGTATGCCCTGCTCGGGGTCCTGCAGACGCTCTGGCCGTTCCTGGCCGGCGCGGCCGTCGGTTGGTCGATCGACTACGTGTACTCCCACGTCCGGTCGAGCGACTGGTTCGGCCGGGAGTTCCGACCCGATCGCATCGTCCCGGCGGGACTGCTCATCTGGTTCTGCACGGTGACCGTCGGGATGATCCTGCGCTACCTGCTCCACGAGGGCATCGCGGTGAGCTTCGTCATCGTCGCCTCCGTCGTCCTCGCCCTGTTCCTGCTGGGTTGGCGGGCCCTCGCCGCATTCGTGCTGCGCCGTACCGCCTGACCCGGCCGGGGCCTCACCGGATGGTGAAGTACTTCTGCGCCACCTGGAGGGCAGCGGTACCCGACTTGGGACCCTCGGTGTAGATCACGATCACCTTTCCGCCCTGGACCCCGACGAACCATCCCGGGCCCTCGGGCCCGTTGGTGCCGACCAGGGCACGCAGTCCGGCGGCCTTGGTGAGGTCGCTGGCATCACCGGTCTTGGCGGTGGTGGTCATCGCCTGCCACACCGACGCGGTCAGCGCCGGGTCGAGGTCACCCAGTTCCCCACCGCCGACCTTGGTGGGCACTCCCTCGATCACGAACGGCGCCACCGACGAGCCGGTACCCGACGCCGCGCGGGCCAAGGCCACTCCGAGGGCGGCCATGTTGCTCATCGACATCGTGGTGCTCTGCGGCCGGAAGTCGATCGTGGCGACCCCGGGCTGACCGCCGCTCGGCGCGCTCGCACCGGGAATGGTGAACTGCACGCCCAGACCGAGACGGTCCAGGACGGTGTCGGCGTTCTGCTGACCGTCGCGGGCGGTGCGGTCGACCGCGGCGAGCACCGGGTCGAGCGTCGTGCCCACCGGGTATGCGGCGTCGATGGTGGTCCCGCGGTCGATGGCATAGGAGTTCTGGGCCATGCCCACGATCCCGCCGGTGGCGGCATCGAGCGCCAGGATGGTGGCCGGTTGCCCCACCTCGACCGCGGCATCACCGAGGGTCAGCTGGACGCCCTGGTCGATCGAGGTCTGCACATTCGGACCGGCCGGCCCCTGTTCGCCCTCGAGCCGCTGGGGCGCCAGTCCCGGACCGACCAACTGGACCTGCCAGCCCGCGGTCGCATCGCGGATCGCCTGCCAGTAGTTGGTCAGTCCCGATTCCAGCGGCGACGACAACCGGCGGTCGGCCATCACCAGCATGCCGGTCTTGCGGACGGTCACCCCGGGGACCCTACCGGGATCGGTGGTCAGCACCTCCATGTCGGAATTTCGCAGGGTGACCGCGATGATCGCCTTGCCCTGCGACGCCACGAGCTTCTGGTTGATCACCGCGGTGGTCACGAGAGGTGCGATGGGTCCGATCGAGTCGGCGAGGGCGCGTGCCGAGGCGGGCAGGTCTCGGGTGAGGGCGGGATCGAGGACGATCTCGTTGACCGGCTGCAGGTACATGAAGGTCTTGCCGGAACGACTGCGGATGACCGGTGCGGGCGTGGCGTCGGTCCGGACCTCGCGGATGCCGCCGCCCACGGGCAGACCGGGGTAGATCACCGATGGCTCCCAGGTCACCCGCCAGCCTGCGGAGAGGTGACGTGCGGTGCCCGAGCTCGTGGACGTGAACGATCGGCCCTTGTCGAAGTGCCAGGTGCTCTTGAGGTCGAACGACGCGGTGCCGTCGCTGTACTCGACGGGTTTCTCCACCACCACGTCGACGGCCTTGGCGTTCATCGCCTGGAAGGTCTGGGAGAGAGCGTCGGCCGCCTGTTCGGGGGCGGTGGTGTGACGGGCCGCCGTCGTCGCGTCCTGGTGGCTCCAGGCCTCGGCGAAGGTGTCGATCGCGGCGACGGCTCCGGTGTCGGGTGTCGAGGCGACCAACGACTTGATGCCGAACGCGGCAGCACAGATCACCACCACACCGGCGGCAAGCGCCGCCCATTTCACACGAGAACCCATAGTCACAATTTTCACTCTAGTCACACGAGAATTCGATACCCGCCTCTTCCGATCGGGACTCGGACCGGTCACGATCCGGTCTCGCGGTCCGGGCTTTCGGCGGGATCGGGTGATTTCGCCCTCGGATTTCGCGGCGACCTGGGGTTTTGCCGCAGCCCAGGAAGTCGCAGCCTCGAGAGTCGAGGTCTCGCAGGCCGCGGCTTGAATGCCCGCGGCCCCGCAGACCGCGGTGGGGGTGGCCGGGGCCTGAGTGGTCGCGGTCGGGGTGGTCGCGGTCGGGGTGGTCGCGGTCGGGGTGGTCGTCACAGGCGCCGCGTCCTGAGGCCGAGCCGGGCCGCGGGAAGCGGTCGCGGCGGCCTCGTCACCTCCGGTGTGGCGCCGGTGCCGGCCCGAATGGTCCGGCTCACCCGATGGCCATAATGGGTCATGGGTTTTTCCGTGCTCCGGGCCGGCGACAGGAGCCTGACGCAGACCGACTGGCTCTCCTCCCGTCATAGTTTCTCCTTCGGCGATCACTATGATCCGGATAACACCCATCATGGGGCATTGATCGCGTCGAATGAGGAGAATCTGCCACCTGGATGCGGGTTCGATGCACACCATCACCAGGAATCCGAGATCGTCACGTGGGTCACCTCGGGTTCCCTGGTCCATCGAGATTCCGCCGGAAATGCCGGCGTGGTGTACCCGGGACTGGCGCAGCGCATGAGCGCGGGCCACGGCGTGGATCATTCCGAGCGCAACGATCCGTGGCCTGACCTGCCCGGTTCGGGCACCGGGACCGCGCACTACGTGCAGATGTGGATCATGCCCGACACGCACGGCACCGACCCGTCCTATGCCCAGCAGGACATCTCCGCGGAGCTGGCGTCCGGCGGGCTGGTCGCCGTGGCCTCCGGCGATCCCGCACACAGGGCGGCCATCACGATCGCCAACCGCGGCGCCACCCTCTACGCCGCCCGTCCCCCGGCCGGCCGACATCTGACCCTCCCGGCCGCGCGCTTCACCCATGTCTTCGTCGTCCGCGGGGAGCTCGCCGTGGACGACGCCGCGGGAGAACAGTTCACACTCGGACCCGGCGACGCGGCCCGTGGGCGTGACACCGGCGGCGAGGACATGACGGCCGAGACCGACGCCGAGGTGCTGATCTGGGCGATGGATCGCGCACTGGGCGAGTTCTAGCGGCGCCCCCGCTCACCCGACGTGGCTGACGTATCCGCCCGACGGTGACAGGATGGACGGCGTGACTGCCTCGAAGACCCCTGCCCCGACCGCCACCGTGATCTCGGGTCTCGACCTCGACTGGGTCGACGACTCCGTCCGCATCCAGGACGACCTGTTCTCACACGTCAACGGCAAGTGGCTGGCGACCCATGAGATCCCCGACGACCGGTCGGTGGACGGCGCCTTCCACGTCCTGCGCGACCGCGCCGAGGAGAACGTCCGCGACCTGATCATCGCCTGTTCGGAAGCCAACCCCGACAGCGGCACCGACGCGGCCAAGATCGGTGACCTCTACGGCTCGTTCATGGACACCGACCACATCGAGGCGCTCGGCCTCGGCCCCGTCCAGGGTGAGCTGGACCGGATCGCCGCGATCACCGACACCACCGGTCTCGCCGCCCAGATCGGCCGGCTGCAGCGCCGCGGCGTCGGCGGCTTGTTCGGGTTCTACGTCGACACCGACGCCAAACAGTCCGACCGCTACCTGGTGCACGTCGTGCAGTCCGGGCTCGGCCTGCCCGACGAGTCGTACTACCGGGAGGACAAGCACGCCGCCATCCGTGAGGGGTATCTCGCCCACATCGGCAAGATGTTCGCCCTCGCCGGAGCCGACGACGCCGACGCGCATGCACAGACCGTGCTCGACCTCGAGACCGCGATCGCGTCACACCACTGGGACGTGGTGCGACGCCGCGATGCGGAGCTGACCTACAACCTTCTCGGCTTGGACGAGTTCGCCTCCACTGCAGAGGGTTTCGATCTCACCGCATGGTTCGGGGGGCTCGGCACCGCCGGGGAGGCCACCTTCGCCGAGACCGTCGTGGGACAACCGTCATTCGTCACCGGCGCGAGTTCGCTGATCGCATCGTCCCCGCTCGAGGACTGGAAGACCTGGTTGACCTGGCGGCTGCTGCGTACCGCCGCACCGTATCTGTCCGCGGCCTTCGTCGACGAGAACTTCGACTTCTACGGGCGCACCCTCACCGGCGCGGAGACCATCCGCGAACGCTGGAAGCGCGGCGTCGGCTTCGTCGAGGACGCCGCCGGATTCGCGGTGGGCAAGCTCTACGTGGACAAGCACTTCCCACCAGAGGCCAAAGCCCGGATGGACGAGCTGATCGCCAACCTGGTCGAGGCCTACCGCCGCAACATCACCGACCTGGTGTGGATGAGCCCGGTCACCCGAGAGAAGGCGCTGGCCAAGCTCGACAAGTTCACCCCGAAGATCGGCTATCCGGCCCGCTGGCGTGACTACGGTGCGCTGACGGTCGATCGCGGCGACCTGATCGGCAACGTCGCCCGCGCATCGTCGTTCGAACAGGACCGCGAGTTCGCCAAGATCGGCGCCCCGGTGGACCGTGACGAGTGGTTCATGACCCCGCAGACAGTGAACGCCTACTACAACCCCGGGATGAACGAGATCGTCTTCCCCGCGGCCATCCTGCAGCCGCCGTTCTTCGATCCCGAGGCCGACGACGCCGCCAATTACGGCGGCATCGGGGCGGTCATCGGCCACGAGATCGGGCACGGCTTCGACGACCAGGGTGCCAAGTACGACGGCGATGGCAATCTGGTCGACTGGTGGAGCGATTCCGACCGGGCCGAGTTCTCCGCCCGCACACGCAAACTCATCGAGCAGTACAACGAGTTCACCCCGGCCGGCCTGGATGCCGACCAGAAGGTCAACGGCGAGTTCACGATCGGCGAGAACATCGGCGACCTCGGCGGCCTGTCGATCGCCCTGGTCGCCTATCGCCTGGCGACCCGCGGCACCGAGACCCCGGTGATCGACGGACTCACCGGGGTACAGCGGGTGTTCTTCTCGTGGGCTCAGATCTGGCGCACCAAAACCCGTGAGGCCGAAGCGATCCGGCGCCTGTCGATCGATCCGCACTCGCCGCCCGAGTTCCGGTGCAACGGCGTGATCCGCAACATCGACGCATTCTACGACGCGTTCGACGTCTCCGAGGGTGACGACCTGTTCCTCCCGGACGCCGACCGTGTTCGGATCTGGTAGCGCCGAGGAGCCGCCGCAGTTCGACGGCATGCAGGTCACTCCCGGCCAGGTCGCGGTGGCACTCCTGCGCCCGATCCTGGCCGGGCTGATCCTCCTGGTCGGCTACTTCCTGCTGCCGATCAACGCCGACAGCGGATACAAGGGGATCGGATTCTTGGTCGGCGCTGGTCTTCTCATCGCGTTCTGCGGTTGGGAGATCCGGCACTTCATGCGCTCGCACCGCCCGGTGGCCACCGCACTCGAGATGATGGTGGCGGTGGCGAGCCTGTACATCATCTCGTTCGCCACCACGTACTACCTGTTCTCCGAGTATTCCCCGGGCAGCATGTCCGAGCGACTGACCCGGAACGACGCGTTGTACTTCAGTCTCACGGTCTTCACCACCACCGGGTTCGGTGACATCACCCCGGCCTCCCAGGGGGCCCGGGCGATGGTGTCGATCCAGATGGTCAGCACCGTCGTGCTGATCGGCCTGGGGCTGCGCCTGGTGACGCTGCTCGTGAACTACAAGCGCAAGCAGGAAGACAACTGAAAGGCATTGCGCGAGTGCCGGACACGATGGTCGAGCCGAGCGGAGCGACGTCGCCCCCCACGACGGGTCGCCCCCACGATGGTTGAGTTGAGCCGACGAGGAGCGCAGCGACGACTCGCCCCCACGATGGTTGAGCCGACGAGGAGCTGCAGCGACAAGTCGCCCCCACGGTGGTTGAGTTGAGCCGACGAGGAGCTGCAGCGACAAGTCGCCCCCACGGTGGTTGAGTTGAGCCGACGAGGAGCGCAGCGACAAGTCGCCCCCACGGTGGTTGAGCCGACGAGGAGCGTAGCGACAAGTCGAGTCGAAACCCCCGCCGGCCGACCTCCCGACACCACCACCTCCGAAACAGTCACGGACACATCCAACTCACCCGATTTCGACTCGGGTCCTCGCCCTTTTCGGGCTCGGTCCCGGCTCAATCATCAGCGGACTCACAACGGCCGAACCCACAAGAAACGCACGACAAATCGCCCCCTCCGATGGTTGAGCCGACGAGGAGCGTAGCGACAAGTCGAGTCGAAACCCCCGCAACCCGACCTCGCCGGCGCAACCACCGGGAGGTGTGCGACCGATCAGTAGTCCGCGTCGGTGTACTCGATCACGCCACGGATGTTCTTCCCCGACAGCATGTCGTCGTAGCCCTCGTTGATCTGGTCCAGACGGTAGGTCGTGGTGATCAGATCGGTGAGGTTCAGCGATCCGGAACGGTACTCGCGCAACAGGTTCGGAATCTGGGTACGGGGTCCGGTACCGCCGAAGATCGCCCCCTGCACCCGCTTCTGCAGCAGCGTCAGCTCGAAGAGGTTGAGTTTGACGTCCTCGGCGGCGAAGTTGCCCATGCCCACCACGACCACCTGACCGCCCTTCCCGGTGATTCCCAGTGCCGGGGCGATGATGTCGCCGAAGATCTCGCCGACGGTGATGACCGTGGTGTTGGCCATCTTTCCCCAGGTGATCTCCCCGATCACCGGTGCCGCCTCCTCGATCGAGGCGAATGTGTGCGTCGCGCCCATCTTCTCGGCCATCTGCCGCTTGAACTCGACCGGGTCGATCGCGATCACGAATCGTGCACCGGCCGCTGCGGCACCCTGCACGGAGTTGATGCCGACGCCGCCGATACCGATCACCACCACGGTGTCGCCGGTGTGCGTGTCGCCGATCTCCACCGCCGATCCCCAGCCGGTGGCGACACCGCAACCGAGCAGCGCCGCCTCGCGCAGCGGGATGTCGTCCTCGATCTTGACCACCGACGCCTCACTGACGGTGATGTAGGGCGCGAATGTCCCGAGCAGGCACATCTGGGTGACCGGGGTGCCGTCGGCGGTGTGGACTCGGTGGGTGCTGTCGGAGATCGACAGTCCGCTCAGCAGCCGGGCACCCTCGTCGCAGATGTTCTGACGTCCCTGCGAACACGGTTCGCACACACCACAGGCCGGGATGAAGGCCGTGACGACGTGATCGCCCTCGGCGAGCCTGGTGACGCCGGGACCGACCTTGGTCACCACCCCGGCACCCTCGTGGCCGCCGAGCACCGGCATCGGGATGGGACTGTCGCCGGTGCGCAGGTGATGATCGGAGTGACACAGCCCCGATGCCGCCAGCCGCACCTGGACCTCACCGGCGGCGGGATCGCCGACCTCGATCTCCTCGATCTGCCACGGCTGTCCGGGCTCCCGTAGAATTGCTCCCTTGGTCTTCACGCACCCCACACCTTTCCGGCACAGTCTGTGCCCCGGATCACATCGTCGGACATGTATGCATCTGGGCGCACGAGAATGACCGATTCGGTGCGCGGCAGGGCATCGACGCGCCTATGCGAGGATGGGGGCCATGGCCGAGCCCGCGTCCGCGTCCGCGAACCCGAACGCCTCCGGCGGCCGGGTTCGCACCCTCCGGTGGTTGTTGCCCGCACTGCTGATCCTGCTGTGGGTCGCGATCGGTGGACTGACCGGGCCGTTCGCCGGCAAACTCTCCTCGGTCGCCACCTCCGACAACAGTGCATTCCTCCCCGCGTCGGCCGAGTCCACCCGCGCCGGTGAGGAACTCGCCGCCTTCCAGAACACCGACGAGGTCCCCGCGATCGTGATCGCGCAGCGGACATCCGGCATCACCCCGGCCGACCGCGCCTTCGTCACCGATGCCACCGCCCGCGTCGCCGGTACCGACGGTTTCGGTACGGCCGTCTCACCGCCGATCCCGTCCGCCGACGGCCAGGCGCTCCAGGTGTTCATCCCGATCTCGACCGCCGACGCCGACCCGGGTGACGCGGTGGAGGCCCTGCGCGACGCGCTCGCCGGCGCACCCGACGGTCTGACGGTCCTGGTCACCGGGGCGGCCGGACAGATCGCCGATCTCGGTGAGGCCTTCGCCGGGATCGACGGCATCCTGCTGCTGGTCGCAGGCCTGGTGGTGATCGCCATCCTGATCGTCGTCTACCGCAGCCCGATCCTGCCGTTCGTGGTGATCATCTCCGCGGTGTTCGCCCTCGCCCTGGCGTGCGGGGTGGTGTATGCGCTCACCCGCGCCGGGTTGCTCGAGCTGAACGGACAGAGCCAGGGCATCCTGTTCATCCTGGTGTTCGGCGCCGCCACCGACTATGCCCTGCTGCTGGTCTCACGGTTCCGCGAGGAACTGACCCGCACCGACGACCGGGTCGAGGCGATCACGCGAGCCTGGCGCGCCACGATCGAACCGATCGCGGCGTCGGCAGGCACGGTGATCGCCGGTGTTCTGTGTCTGCTGCTCAGCGACCTCAACTCCAACAGCAGTCTGGGCCCGATCGCCGCGCTCGGCATCGTCGCATCGTTCCTGGCGTCGATGACCTTCCTACCCGCCGCACTCGCCCTACTGGGACGCTCGGCGTTCTGGCCGCTTCGGCCACACCGCAGCACGGGTGAACCCGCGCACCGCTTCTGGCATGCCATCGCCGAGTGGGTCGCGGCCCGTCCGCGCGCCGTCTGGGTCGGCACACTGATCGTGTTGATCGTCGGCGCGGCGTTCGCGCCCACCTTCCGGTCCGACGGCATCGCCCAGACCGACTTCTTCCTCGGCGACGTCGACTCGGTTGCCGGTGCCGAGATCCAGGCGCAACACTTCGACGCCGGGGGTGGCAGCCCCACCTGGATTCTGACCAGCGCCGGCACCGCCGATCAGGTGGTCGCGGTGACCGAGTCGGTCGACGGCGTCGCACGGGTGTCGGTGCTCGGCGAGAACGGTTCCCCAGTCATCCGGGACGGTCGGGTCGCGGTGCAGGTGACACTCGCCGACAACGCCGAGTCGCTGGCCGCGCAGGACACGGTCGAGGAGATCCGCACCCGGGTCCACGCCGTCCCCGGTGCCGACGCCGACGTCGGCGGCACCACCGCGGTCGACCTCGACACCCGGACCACCGCGATCTCCGACCGTAATCGGATCATCCCGGTGGTGCTGTTGGTGGTGCTCGCCGTGCTGATCCTGCTGCTGCGCAGTCTCGTCGCCCCCCTGCTGTTGCTGGCCACCACGGTGCTGTCGTTCGCGACCACGCTGGGGGTCGCCGCCCTGCTGTTCAACGGCCCGTTCGGGTTCCCCGGGGCAGACCCGACGGTCCCGTTGTTCGCCTTCGTGTTCCTGGTGGCACTCGGGATCGACTACAACATCTTCCTGATGACCCGGGTGCGCGAGGAATCGATACGGCACGGCACCCGGGCGGGGGTGATCACCGGACTCACCTCCACCGGAGGTGTGATCACCTCGGCGGGTGTCGTTCTCGCCGCCACCTTCGCATCGTTGGCGGTGATCCCGCTGCTGTTCTTGGCGCAGGTCGCCTTCTTGGTGGCGTTCGGTGTGCTCGTGGACGCGCTGATCGTCCGGACGCTGCTCGTCCCCGCGCTGTCGCTGGACATCGGGCGCCGGATCTGGTGGCCGAGTGCCCTCGCCCGTGCCGAGCCGCCTCATGACGAGTCCGCTCAGACACCTTGTCCCGCAACCGGTTCGGCCGAATCCGCGGCCCGCGTCGACGAAGAGGGCTAGCGTCGGCACCACAGCCCGTATTGACGTGAAATCTGGTGTCCGATGACCCTCTCCGATCACACCGCGGACCTTCGGGAGGACTTCACCTCCCTTCGTCGTGGTGGCCTGAACTGGAATTCTCTGCCCCTGCGCCTGTTCAGCAAGGGCAATGCCCGCTTCTGGGATCCGACGGCGATCGACTTCGGCGCCGACACCGAGGACTGGCGGGAGATCACCGACGATCAGCGGCGCAGCGCCACCTTCCTGGTGTCCGAGTTCGTCGCCGGTGAGGAGGCCGTCACCGCCGACATCCGCCCCTTCATGGACGCGATGGCGGCGGAGGGGCGTTTCGGCGACGAGATGTACCTGAGTCAGTTCTGCTTCGAGGAGGCCAAACACACCCAGGTGTTCCGATTGTGGATGGATGCGGTGGGTCTGACCGCCGACCTCAATCCGTATGTCGCCGAGAACCCCTACTACCGGCAGTTGTTCTACCACGAGCTGCCGCAGGCGTTGCAGGCACTGCACGCCGACCCGTCACCGCGAAATCAGGTGCGCGCCAGCGTGACCTACAACCACGTCGTCGAGGGTTCGTTGGCGCTCACCGGATACCACGCGTGGCACAAGGTCTGCACCGAGTACGAGATCTTCCCCGGCATGCGCAACCTGATCCGATTGATCGGCGACGACGAGCGCCGCCACATGGCGTGGGGTACGTTCACCTGCCGTCGGCACGTGGCTGCCGACGACTCGCTGTGGACCGTGATCACCGACCGGATGGGCGAACTGTTGCCCCTCGCCGTCGGCTTGATCAACTGGGTCGACGACCAGTTCGACGAGCAGCCGTTCGGCCTCGACAACGACGAGTTCGTCGCCTATGCCGCCGACCGCGCGCAGCGTCGACTCGGTGCCATCGAATCCGCGCGGGGCCGCGACGTCGCCGAGATCGACCTGGACTACTCCCCCGCCGAGCTCGAGGAGAAGTTCGGGCAAGAGGACGCCGCGGCGATGGGTTCGGTCTGACTGCCCCGACGGTGGAATCCATTGCCGCACCCATGCCGGTCGAGCACGACGGCATCCGCCACCAGCCGGTCACCACCCGAATCCGGCCGGCGGCGAGTCCGACACGCCTCGTCGCCACGCTCCTCGTCTGCTCGACCACCAACTGCCAATTGCCAGTTGACAAGACGGCTCACCTGCTCCCCAGCTCGACGATCTCCGCACACCGCGACTCGACCAGCCCTCGATGATGGCTGACGAGGACCAGCGCCGCTCCATCGTCGACGATCTCCTGGAGGAGTGCGATCACCGACCGGGCTGCCACCGGGTCGAGCATCGAGGTGGGTTCGTCGGCGAGCACGATGTTCGGGCCCTGCACGAGCAGACGCCCAACGCACGCCCGTTGCAGCTGGCCATCACTCACCTGTGCCGGAAACCGTTCCAGTAGAAAGGGTTCCAGACCGATGCGATCGGCGACATCGTCGACATCGACCTCACGTCCGGCGATCACAGCCGGTTCGGCGACGATGCGGCGCAGCGTCCACCTCGGATTGGTGACGAGCCGCGGGTGCTGGGCGAGCATGCCGATCGCACCCGGTTCCGCTTTGTGGCGACCGCCGTATCGGACGATGCCCTCATCGGCCGGTAACAGACCCGCGAGTACCCGAAGCAGCGTCGTCTTCCCGGTTCCCGAGGGCCCGGTCACGCCGGTCATCAAGCCGGAACGGGCGGTGAGGTCGACGTCGTCGAGAACTGTGTGCCCGTCGAAGGTCAGGTGCAGCCGCTCGGCGACGAGTGCAGGGGAATCGGGCGCCAGGGAGTCCAGCACTGTCGCGTTGGTGGCGGTCCGCCTGTGCGGCATGGGGATACTCCGTCTCATCGGATCGGCGTGAAGAAGGCGGCGACGTACTGGTCGGGATGCGTGGTGCACGTCTCGAGATCCTGTTCGGCCACGATCCGCCCGGCCCGCATCACTGCGATCGACCGGCACACACGGGCCTCGATCAACGCGTCCACGTCGTGGGTGATCACCAGGACCGCCGCACCGCGGTCGGCCAGACCTCCGAGTAGCGTCCAGATCGCCTGCGCCCGTTCCGGGTCGAGCGCCGAGGTGGGTTCGTCGGCGATGATCACGGCCGGTTCGGCGACGATCGCTGCGGCGACCGCCGCCCGTTGGGCCATTCCGCCGGACAGCTCGTGCGGGTAACAGTCGAGTGCGTCGACCGGGAGTTCGACGTCGGCACACAGTTCGGCGGGCGTGCGCGAACCGCCCAGCACACCGACGACCTCGGACAGTTGACCGCCGAGGGTGCGGACCGGGGTGAACGATGTCATCGGCGACTGCGGGACCAACCCGATGTGCTTGCCGCGCAACCGGCGCCAGCGCGGGTCGTCCACGGTGAGGGTCTCCCCCGCGACGGTCACCGTGCCGGTGACCCGTGATCCCGGCGGGAGCAGTCCGGTCAGTGCGGCGGCGAGCATCGATTTGCCGCAACCGGATTCGCCGATGAGCGCGGTGACGTCCCCGGCGGTCAGGGTGAGGTCGACATCGTCGAGCACACGCACCGCGGCGGCGCGGCGATCGCGACGGCCGGCGATGTCGACGGTCAGACCCCTCACCTGCGTGATCGACTCCGGCATCACCACACCTCCCCGCTCGGCGGACGATGGTCGCGGCGCAACGCCGATCCCGCGGCGGTACACGCCAGGGCGGCGATGATCAACGCCAGTCCGGGGACGACCAGCGTCCACCAGGCACCGGTCAGGACGTCACCGCGGGCCTGTCCCAGCAGTGTGCCGAGGCTGGCCGCGTCCGGGGAGAGTCCCACACCGAGGAACGAGAGCGTGGTCTCGTGCCACACCGCATGCGGCAGCAGGATGATCATGGCCACCAACGCCTGTCCGGTGACCGCCGGCAGCAGGTGCCGACGCGCGACGAACCAGCGGGACGCTCCGGCCAGCCGGGCCGACTCGATCCACCCGGCGTGCGCGTTGTCGAGCAGTTCGGCACGCACCACGCGGGCCACCGACGGCCAGTGGGTCAGCGCGATCGAGGCGATGATCGCCACCGGGTCACCACGCCACATCGCGGCGATCACCACGCCCACCACCAGGTGGGGCAACGCATTGACCCCGTCGACGACGCGCATCACGACGGCGTCGAACCATCCGCCGATGGTGACCGCACCGATTCCCACCACCAGGCCGAGGACCGTGGAGATCACCGCGCACAGTGCTGCGATGAGCAGGGAGATGCGGAGCCCCTCTGCGGTTCGGACACCGAGGTCGTAGCCGGAATGATCTGTACCCAGCCATGTTCCGTCGCCCGGTGCGCGCAGGGCGCCGGCGAAGTCGGCGGACTGGTCACCGGCGAGCACCGGGACGAGTACGGCGAAGGCCGCCACCAGCGCCAGGACCACCCAGGGCCCGTGTCGCCACAGCCGACCGGCGGCATCCCGGACGGCCTGTGCACGGCCGGTTGTCCGCGTCCGGACGTCTGCACCTCCGGTGAGGTTCCCGGCGGTCATGCGGTCAGCCCGATCCGCGGGTCGATCCAGACGGCTGCGGCGTCGGAGAGTGCCGAGCCGATCAGCACCAGCACCGCCGATCCCACCGCGAGCGAGGCGAGCAGCGGGAAGTCCAGGGCCACAGCCGAATCGACGAGCGCCTGGGCCAGTCCCGGCCAGCCGAAGACGGTCTCGACGATCGCGGCCCCGGCGATGAGCTCGGGCAGGCGTGTACCCAGCAGGGCCAAAGTCGGCAGAACCGACATCGGCGCGACATGGCCGCGGAGCAAACGGATTCCGCCGATCCCGCGTGCGCGCGCACCGCGCACCGCATCGGAGTCGACGGCATCGATCACCGCCGCCCGCATGGACAGCAGCAGCCAGGGGATCATCGACACGGTCAGGGCGACGAACGGGAGCACGGCGTGGGTGAGGATGCCGTCGACGCTGTAGTCGTCGCCGGGCCGTCGGGCGCCCGACGTCGGGAACGCCCCGAGCCCCACCGCGAGCACGCTCACCAGCAACAGTGACACCACGAACGGCGGTGTCGCGGCCAGGACCGCCGCGAGACCGGTGCAGACCCGGTCGACGCTCCCGCCGCGGCGCATGCCGATCACCGCGCCCAGGATGATCGAGATGACCGCTGCGGCAAGCAATGCCGCCAGCGACATACCGACGGTGAACGGCATGCGTGCGGCGATCACGTCGGCGACCGGCTGCGACTGCGTCGCCGACCAGCCGAGATCACCGTGTATCAGGTTGCGGCACCAGTCCCACCATGCCGACGGCCAGCTCTGGTCGAGGTGGTAGGCCTCGCGGACGGCTTCGCGCTGGGACTCGGTCGCCGACTGGTAGCGGTCGCCGAGATGCGCGGTCAGTGGATCGAACGGCGACATCCCCGCCACCAGGAACACACCCAGCGACACCAGCACGATGGTGGGGATCGCGATCAGCAGCCGGCGGGCGAGCAGTCGCAGCGCCACCCGGTTCCGCGACGGCCGCCGGCGCCCGGCCACACCTGGACCGATCACCTCATCGGAACCCTGATGTCGTGCAGCGACCTTCGGGTCCGACGTCGAGTCGGCGGAAACGGTGGCGGTCATCACCGGCCACCCTCGGTCCACGACGGCAGGTTCCACCACGGCCCCCACGTGACCCCGTGGGAGTGGGGTTCGAGGATCGGCGCGTCGTGTGTCCATGCGCCGGGCCGGGAGACATAGGTGTGGTGCAGGAAGGTCAGGAACACCGACGACGGCGCCTGGGCGTAGACCCGCTGGATCTGTCGGTACCGTTCGGTGTTCTCCGGTGACGGCGCGCTCATCCGGGCGGCGTCGAGCAGTGCGTCGAGTCCGGGTGCGGTGAAGTTCCCCGGGTTCGAGTACGGCGACGAGTCCGGCACGCGCGTGTGCAGGGTGTCGTACACCTGCGAGTCGATGCTGTACGGGGTGGAGCCGCCGCCGAGGAGCACTGCGTCGGTGCCGAGTCGGGTGTCGATATCGTCCCAGCTGGTGCCGCGCGGGGTGACCTCGACACCGAGTGGCTTCATCGCCGCGGCGAAGGCCACCGACAGATCGCGGCGGAGGGTGTCCTGGGCGTTGTAGAGCAGCGTGAACGACGCGCGATCGGTGCCCTTGGCGCGGATTCCGTCACCACCGGCCACCCATCCGGCACGCTCCAGGACGGCCTCCGCCGCAGCCCGGTCGTATCCGAATTGTGTTGCGGCGTAGTAGGCCTCGCCGTACACCGGTGCGATCGGCGTCGACGACGGTTCCCCCCGGCCGGCGAGGACGTCGGTGACCAGCGCTTGCCGGTCCACACCGAGGTTCATCGCCAGTCGCGCCTGCACGTCGGCGGTGAAGGCGTTGCCGGCCGGCAGCGACACGCCGCGCCAGTCGGCCGAGCGCACGGCCACCACCTGTGCACCGTCCCGGCCGTGGAGCGTGTTCGCCAGTCGCGGTGGGAGGTTGGTGCCGTCGACCTCGCCGGCGGCGATCCGCTGGGCACGGGTGTTGTCGTCGGGGACGTAGCTGTAGACGACGCGGCGCAGTTGCGGCGCGCGGCCCCAGTAGTCGTCGCGGGCGACCAGGACCGCCTGGTCGGGCTGCAGGGAGTCCAGGCGGTACGGGCCGGTGCCGACAGGCTCGGTGTTGAGCTTCCACTCGGCGGCCGGCGCGTCCTGCACCCGCTCGGACGGGACGATGCCCAGCAGCAGGTACGGCGACGGGTCGGCTGCGGTGTCGAGCTTCACCAGCACCGCGTTCGGCCCGTCCGCGGTGATCTCGGTGATCGGTGCGACATCGGTGGAGATCTCCGACGCGACGGCCGGGTTGCGCACCGCCCGGTAGGTGGCCACGACGTCGGCGCTGTCGAAGGCGGTTCCGTCGGAGAAGGAGATGTTCTCCCGCAACGGGATACGCCAGGTGTTGGTGTCTGCGATCCGGGCGGGTGCCGCCGCGGCGAGCGCCGGGACCAGGTCCGGGACGACGGAGTCGTCGGCGGCCTGCGGCTGCAGCAATCCCTCGTAGATCGGGGAGACACCGAGTTGCCCGTAGCCCATCATCGGGTTGTAGTCACCCAGCTCGTACCCGGTGGCCAGGACCAGCCGATCGTCCTGCTCGTCCGTCGAGCCGGAACAGGCGGCCGCGAGCATCGCCACCGCTCCGGCCATCGCGAGCATTGCGCGCCGCTTCATTTACCACCTCTAAAGTCTGTTCAGTTGAACATATGAGCATATTCTCAGCCCATTGGGTGATCGTCGCAATCCGGACAGCCGTTGGCCAGTCTTTCGACGCATTACTGACCAACCGGACAGGGCGGGACAGCCGAGACGTCGAGGGTCGACGCGCGGCGACCCGGTGACAACGAACGAGAACACGTTCTAGTCTGATGGGGTGGATGTCACCTATGACGCGACCAGACGCGAACTGACCACCGACAAGGGCGTGCTGCGCTACCACGAGGCCGGTAGCCCCGACGCCCCGACGCTGCTGTTGCTGCACGGGTCCGGGCCGGGCGTCAACGGCTGGCGCAACTATCGCGGCAACCTGGGATTCTTCGCCGAGACCCACCACTGCTACATCGTCGAGTTCCCGGGATTCGGCGTCAGCGACGCCTGGGAGGGCATGCCCGTACTGACCGCGGGCAAGTCGGTGATCGCGTTCATGGACGCCCTCGGCATCGACTCGGCGCCGATGATCGGCAACTCGATGGGCGGCGTCGTCGGTGTCAACCTGGCGATCAAGAAGCCCGACCGCGTCGAGAAGCTGGTGACCATCGGCGGGGTGGGGCCCAACATCTTCTCCCCGAGCCCCTCCGAAGGACTGCGGTTGCTGCAGGAGTTCGCCGACGACCCCGACCGCGACAAACTGATCCGCTGGCTGCGCGGCATGGTCTACGACCCGGCACTGGTCACCGACGAGCTGATCGAGGAACGCTGGGAGGCCGCGATGCATCCCGACGCCCTGCAGACCGGCAGGATGATGTACGGGTCGGCATCCTTTGCGATGCAACAGAAGTTCATGGCCGACTCCGACATCCCGCCGTACTGGTCGATGATGCACAAGATCTCGTGCCCGACACTGCTCACCTGGGGTCGTGACGACAGGGTGAGCCCGCCGGACATGGCGATGGTCCCGATGCGGCTGATCCCGCAGGCCGAGCTGCACATCTTCCCCAACTGCGGGCACTGGGTGATGATCGAGGCCAAGGAGGCCTTCGAGTCCGCGGTCGCGGCCTTCCTCGCCCGCCGACCGACACACGTTTAATCGATTGCGCCCGGGTCGTCGGATCTGCCAGAGTCATATCCACACGAGGGAAGCAGCCGGTCGCGGGGTACCGCCGATCATGTTCTGCGCGTGACACTCTCGTGTCTCCACATGGCAACGGCCGGCACGGCCCGGGGTTCGACTCCTCCATCCTGGCACCGCCCCCGGGGTTCCGGGTGGCATCGGTCCTGTGGCGCGCGTCCGGTTCGTCCCGCGCGTGTCCCCACCGGTACACCCGCCCGCGGGCGGTGTCGCATGCCGTCGCGTTCCACGTGGAACCCACAATCGAACATCGACATGCGCGGCGCACACGGAAGGAGGTTCGCCATGTCCTTCGCCTTCGCACTCCAGCCCAAGCGGAAGCTGTTCTCCCACCAGGAGATCGAGCCCGGTCACACGGTCCTCGAATACCGTGGCGGACGCCTGTCGCGCACGCTGACCCCCGGCCGTCACCGCGTTCGGCGCACCGCATCGTATGTCGACGTCGACCTCCGTACGCACATCGTTCCCGTTGCGCCGCAGGAGGTCCTGACCGCAGATACCGTCTCGGTCCGGGTCACCATGGCACTGCGGGCACGGGTCACCGACGCGGTGGCGTACACCGAGACCACGGCCGACCCCTGGTCGGCGGTCTATCTCGCCGCCCAGGTCGCCCTCCGGGATGCCTGCGCGTCGTCGACCGTCGAGCAGCTGCTCGCCCGCGACCAGAGCGTCGACGCCGACTCGATCCTGCAGGCCGCCCGCACCACGGGTGCCACCATGGGTATCGACGTCGAGGCGGTGTTCCTCAAGGACGTGATCGTGCCGTCCGAGATCCGTTCGGCGGCACTCGAACTGATCACCGCCACGATGCAGGGGCAGGCCCGTCTGGAGAAGGCCCGCGCCGAGACCGCCGCCCTGCGTGCACTGGCCAACGCCGGACGACTGCTCGACGCGCACCCGGCACTCGCACGGCTGCGGCTGGTGCAGGAGGCGCCGTACGGCGCCAAGGTGGTTCTCGCCATCGGTGATGCCGACGCTGCGGCCGGCCGGCCCGCCACGTCCGACGGCACCCGCTGACCGGGTTCCGGCGTACTCGTTCACTTCCCGCTTGTCGGCTCCGATGGGCGGGAACACATCGAGTACGCGGCAACCGAACAGCAACAAGGCCCCGACCGGAGATCCGGTCGGGGCCCTGCGCGTCAGTTCAGCAGTCCGAGAACGAGATCAGTACTTCTCGCCCTTGGCGGCCTTCTCCACCAGCGAGGCCGGCGGGGTGAACTGGGCGCCGTACTTGGCCTCCAGCTCGCGGGCGCGGTCGACAAAGCCCTGCAGGCCGCCCTCGTACTGGTTCATGTACTGGACGACGCCACCGGTCCACGCCGGGAAGCCGATGCCGAAGATCGAGCCGATGTTGGCGTCGGGCACCGAGGTGATGACGCCTTCCTCGATACAGCGAGCGGTCTCGACGGCCTCCGCGAAGAGCATGCGCTCCTTGAGGTCCTCGAGGGTGGCCGAACCGCTGCCGGAGTTGAACTTCTCCCGCAGGCCCGGCCACAGCTGGACACGCTTGCCGCTCTCGTCGTACTCGTAGAAGCCGGCGCCGTCCTTCTTGCCCGGGCGACCCTGCTCCACGAGGTAGTCGATGACGTCGAACGACCCGTGGTGCGGGAATTCCTTGCCCTCGGCCTTGGCGGCCTCCTGACCCGACAGTCGGATCTTCTGCATCAGGACGAGGTTCAGCTCGTCGCTCAGCTGCAGCGGTGCGGCCGGGTAACCGGCCTGGGTGCCGGCATGCTCGATCAGGGCCGGCTCGACGCCCTCGGCGACGGCCGCGATGGCCTCGTTGATGAAGGTACCGATCACACGGCTGGTGAAGAACCCGCGGCTGTCGTTGACGACGATCGGGGTCTTGCGGATCTGCAGGGTGTAGTCGATGACCTTGGCCAGCACCGCATCCGAGGTCTTCTCACCGCGGATGATCTCGACCAGCGGCATCTTGTCGACCGGCGAGAAGAAGTGGATGCCGATGAAGTCCTCCTGGCGCTTGACGCCCTGGGCGAGGATCGTGATCGGCAGCGTCGAGGTGTTGGAGCCGAGGATGGCGTCGGGCTCGACGATGTCCTCGATCTCCTGGAACACCTTGTTCTTCACCTCGACCGACTCGAACGCGGCCTCGATGACGAGGTCGACGCCCGCGAAGTCGGCCGGGTCGACGGTCGGGGTGATCCGGGCGAGCAGCGCGTCGGAGCGCTCCTGCGTGGTCTTACCGCGCGAGAGCGCCTTGGCCTCGAGGCTCTCGGCGTAACCCTTGCCCCGCTTGGCGGCCTCGATGTCGATGTCCTTGAGGACCACCTCGATACCGGCCTTGGCCGAGACGTAGGCGATGGCCGCACCCATCATGCCGGCGCCGATGACGCCGACCTTCTTGGCGGTGTACTTCGGGTAGCCCTCGGGCCGCGAACCACCGTTGTTGATGTGCTGCAGATCGAAGAAGAACGCCTTGATCATGTTCTGCGCGACCTGACCGGTCACGAGATCCACGAAGTAGCGGGTCTCGATGATGTCGGCGGTGTCGACGTCGACGTAGGCGCCCTCGACGGCCGCGGCGAGGATGTTGCGCGGGGCCGGCATGTTGGCGCCCTTGATCTGCTTGCGCAGCAGTGCGGGCAGCGCGGGCAGGTTGGCGGCGAACTTCGGGTTCTTGGGGTCGCCACCGGGGATCTTGTATCCCTTGACGTCGAAGGGCTGCTGCGCCTCCGGGTTGGCGGCGATCCAGGCCTTGGCGGCCGGGACCAGGTCGTCGATCGAGGCGACGACCTCGTTGACCAGGCCGATCTCCTTGGCCTTGGTCGGGTTCAGGCGCGGGCCCTGCAGCAGGACACCCATCAGCGCGTTCTGGATGCCGAGCAGACGCACGGTACGGACCACGCCGCCGCCACCGGGCAGCAGGCCGAGGGTGACCTCGGGCAGGCCCACGACGGCACCCTTCACGTCGGCGACGACGCGGTAGTGGGTGTGCAGCGCGATCTCCAGGCCACCGCCGAGGGCGGCACCGTTGACGGCGGCGACGACCGGCTTGCCCAGGGTCTCGAGCCGACGCAGCACCTTCTTCATGGCGTTGGTGCGCGTGGTGATCGCGGTGGCGATCTCTTCCTTGCTCTGGGTGCGCTCGGCGGTCATGTCCTTGAGGTCGCCACCGGCGAAGAAGGTCTTCTTCGCGGAGGTGATGATGACACCGGTGATGTCGTCCTTCTCGGCCTCGAGTCGGTCGACGGTGGCCGCCATCGACGACATGTAGAGGTCGTTCATGGTGTTGGCGCCCTGGTTCGGGTCGTCCATGGTGAGCACGACGACGCCGTCGGCGTCCTTCTCCCACGCAATCATGTTGTCAGTCATGGTGTTTCGAAAGTCCTTTGATCTGTCGAGGTGGAATCAGACGCGCTCGATGACGGTGGCGATGCCCATGCCGCCGCCGATGCACAGGGTGACCAGGCCGTAGCGACCGCCGGTGCGCTCGAGCTCGTCGAGGCAGGTGCCCAGGATCATCGCACCGGTGGCACCGAGCGGGTGACCCATCGCGATCGCGCCACCGTTGACGTTGACCTTCTCGTGCGGGACCTTGAGGTCCTTCATCCACTTCATGACGACCGACGCAAACGCCTCGTTCAGCTCGAAGACGTCGATGTCGTCGACGGTCAGGCCGGCGCGCTCGAGGGCGAGCTCGGTGGCCGGGGTGGGGCCGGTGAGCATGATCGACGGCTCGGAACCGACCTGCGCGAACGACACGAAGCGGGCGCGCGGGGTCAGGCCGTTGCGCTTGCCCGCCTCCTCGCTACCGATCAGGACCGCTGCGGCACCGTCGACGATGCCCGAGCTGTTGCCGCCGGTGTGGACGTGGTTGACGCGCTCCACCTCGGGGTAACGCTGCAGGATCACGTCGTCGAAGCCGGCCATGTCGGCCAGCGCGGCGAAGGCCGGCTTGAGCTTGCCCAGCGACTCGACGGTGCTGCTCGGGCGGCGGTGCTCGTCGTGGTCGAGCAGGATGACACCGTTCATGTCACGCACCGGAACCACGGACTTCGTGAAGAAGCCGCTGGTCCAGGCCTTCTCGGCGCGGACCTGCGACTCGGCGGCGTAAGCGTCGACGTCCTCGCGGGAGAAGCCCTCGATGGTCGCGATCAGGTCGGCACCGATACCCTGCGGGACGATGTAGTTCTGGTAGGCGGTCAGCGGATCGGTGAAGAGCGCGCCGCCGTCGCTGCCCATCGGCACACGCGACATCGATTCGACACCACCGGCGATCACCAGATCGTCGAAGCCGCTGGCGACCTTGGCCGCGCCGAGGTTGGTGGCTTCCAGACCCGACGCGCAGAAGCGGTTGATCTGGGTGCCGGGGACGTTCTCCGGCAGGCCCGAGTTGAGGGCTGCGGTGCGCGCGATGACGGCGCCCTGCTCGCCGACGGGCGAGACGACGCCGAGGATCACGTCGTTGACCTGCGAGCCATCCAGGCCGCCGTGGCGGGCGAGGACCTCGTTGATCAGTCCGGAGGCGAGATCGACCGGCTTGACGCTGTGCAGCGCACCACCGCGCTGCTTGCCGCGAGGCGTACGGAGTGCCTCGTAGATGAATGCTTGATCGGCCACGATGAAGTGTTCCTTTCACACGAACCAGCGATGGTTTCACCCCAGGCTAACGCGGAATAACTTGTTTGGCTATACCTAGAGGTCAGGGACTAGATGAAGCCTTGGATTTTCAGCTAAGGTCGATTCACCATGTCTACCTCCACCCCACCGGCCGGACCGCGTCGGACGCGTCCGGCCGACCGCAAACGGCAGCTCGTCGACCACGCGACGACGCTGTTCGCCGAACGCGGATACCAGCAGGTCTCGGTGGCAGACATCGCGCGCGCCGCCGGCGTCACCGCACCGTCGGTGTATCGGCATTTCACCGACAAGCTGGCCTTGCTCGACGCCGCGGTGATCGCCGCCGTCGACGATCTCGAGTCCTGCACCGACCGTGCACTGGTCGGCGACCAGAGCATGGATCGCCTCGTGACGATGCTGTGTGCACTGGGCGCCAAGCGGCCGGAGTCGACGTCACTGTGGCGGTCGGCCAGCCAGCACCTCACCGATGAGCAGAACCGCGAGGTGGTGCTGCGGACGCGTGAGGTCCTGCACCGCTGGGCGGCCACCATCGACGCCGCGACGACGATGGGTGAGCGCAACGCGATCCAGATCGCCTGGGCGATGCTGTCGATCGCCGGCAGTCTCGCGGTGCACACCACCCGGCTCTCGAGCACGCGGGCGCAGGCCGAGCTCGGCATCCTGGTGCGTCGTCTGGTGGCGGTGCAGCCGCTGTCGGCGCCGCCGCTGACCACTCCCCCACCGATGGGTACCTCGACGAGGACGCGCCGGGACGAGATCCTCGACGCCGCAGCCGACCTGTTCGCCGAGCGGGGCTATGCCGGAGTGGGCGTCGACGACATCGGTGCCGCGGTGGGCATCACCGGACCCAGTGTCTACAAACACTTCTCGTCCAAACTGGCGATCCTGCTCGGAATCGGCCAACGCAGCGGTACCCGGCTGGAGGCCGGGGTGATGGCCGCGTACGCCGCGATCCCGGCCGAGGCAGGCGGGCCAGAGGCCGAGGACGCCGCCGCAGTGCTTGCGCTGCTGGTGGATTCGTATGTCGGGGTGATCACGTCGAGCTCCGACCTGTCGGTGGCGTTCAACAACTCCTACGCGCTGGCCGGCCAACCGGCCGCGGGGGATCTCCTGGACGTGCAACGTCGCTACGTCACCCGGTGGATCGACCTGCTCGGTGCGGCCCATCCCGAACTGAACCGCGCGCAGGCAGCGATCGCGGTCCATGCCGCACTGTCGATCGTCAACGACGCGGTGCGTGTGCGACGCGGGGTGAACCGTCCGGAGTTCCCGGCCACCATGGCGTACCTGATGAAGGGGATACTCTCGGTATGACCACCGCGGGCGAACCCGAGTACACCCGGGACGAGCTGATCGCCGAACTCGGGATCTCCACCGAGTACGCCGAGAAGATGTGGAATGCCTTCGGTTTCGCCCGGCAGACCACCGACGAGAAGATCTTCACCGCCGCCGAGGTGGAGGCCTTGCGGTTCTTCGCCCATTCCGACGAGGCCATTCCCCCGGCCGCGCAGGTGCCGGTCGCGCGGGCGATCGGACAGACCATGTCACGACTGGCCGACTGGCAGGCCGAACAGCTGATCGAGTTCGACAAGAATCCCGAGATCCCGTGGACCCGCGACCAGATGGCGCTGGCACTCGGCCTGATCCAGCAGATGATCTGGCGGCGCCACCTGTCGGTGGCCCTCGAACGGGACATCACCCATCCCCATGACGAATCGCAGGAACTGGTGGTCGGATTCGTCGACATCGTCGGCTACACCAGCCTGTCGCGCCGGATCGGGATGGCCGAGCTCGAGGTGCTGCTCGAGATCTTCGAGGACCGGACGCACGAGATCATCGCGAAGAACGGTGGAACGGTCATCAAGACGCTCGGCGACGCCGTCATGTTCACCTTCACCGGAGCATCCGACGCCGCCGAGGCCGCGCTGGCGATCCACCGGCTCAGTGACGACGACCGAATCCCGTCGTTGCGGGTCGGCCTCGCCCGCGGACACATCCTGACCCGTCTCGGCGACGTCTTCGGCGAGCCGGTGAACATCGCGGCCCGGCTCTGCGGATCAGCACGTCCGGGAACGACTCTGGTCGACCAGGCGGTGGCCGACGAGCTCGCCGACGTCGCGCCGGTGCACTTGCGATCGATCCCCACGCTCTCGGTGCGCGGCTATCGCCGACTGAAGGCGAAGGCGTTGACGGCGGGTCGTCACCGCCCCGATTCCGATACCCCCGGAAGCGTCGACACCGGTCCGGCGGTTCCGTAGATCCGCACCTCGGTGGCCTTGACCACCAGGTACACCGGACTCCCGTGTCCCAGCCCGAGTTCGGCCACCGACGCCCAGGTCACCTCGGCACCGATCCGAAGTCCCCCGCAGTCCGCCCACACCAGTGCGTGATCGCCGCGCGGCAGCACCTCGGTGACGGTTCCTGCCCAGCTGTTGCGCGGACTACCATGCGGCGCTTGTGGATACACTGCGACGGCACGCGGGGAGAACGCAGCGGCCGCGGGTTGCCCTGAGCTCAGCGGCTCGGTGGGCTCCCCGACCACCGTGATCCCGCCCGGCCCTTCGATCGTCGACGGACCGTCGAACCGGCCGGTCACCAGGTCGACCCCCGACAGCGACGCCGCGAACGGCGTCTCCGGATGCATCAGCACCTCACTGGTCGGGCCGGTCTGCACCAGCCTGCCGTGGTCGAGCACGGCAACGGTGTCGGCGAGCCCGACCACGTCGACGAGATCATGGGTGACCAGCACCGTACAACCCGCCCGGTCCGCGAGCAGGGATCGCACCAGGGCCCGCATCTGCTGTGCCACATCCACATCGAGTGCCGCGAATGGTTCGTCGAACAGCAGCACCGACGGTTCGGTGGCCAGGGCCCGGGCGATCGCCACGCGCTGGGCCTGCCCACCCGACAGTTGCGAGGGCATGCGGTCGGCGAGATGGGCGACGCCCACCGCGTCGAGCCAGTGCCCGGCGCGGTCCCGCGTCGCACGACGGGACAACCCTGCGGCCGCCGGACCGAAGGCGACGTTTCGCCGAACGTCGAGATGCGGGAACAGCTTCGCCTTCTGCTCGAGCAACACCACCGAACGCCGGTGCGGTTCGACGAAGACACCGCGGCCCTGCAGCACCCGCTCCCCCAATCGCACCTCGGAGTCCGGGGTGCGGCGCAATCCGGCCAGAATCCCCAGCAGCGTGGACTTTCCGGCGCCGTTGGGGCCGATCACGCCGAGCGTGGTCGCCGGCGGCACCTCGAGATCGGCGGTGAGCGGCGGCAGCTCACACCGCACGGCGGCGCGGAAGGCCGCGGACTCCTCGGTCACGTCATCACCCCCGATCCCTTCCGGAGGTGCACGCCCACCACGACCACCAGGGCGATCACGATCAACACCAACGACATCGGCAGTGCGGCAAGCGGATCGGAGATTGCGTCGAGGTAGATCTTCAACGGTGCCGTCTGGGTGGTCCCGGGCAGGTTCCCGGCAAAGGTGATCGTGGCACCGAACTCGCCGAGCGCCCGGGCGAAGGCGAGGACGCTGCCGGCGATCAGTGCCGGCACGATCAGCGGCAACGTCACCCGCCACAGGGTGCGCGTGGGACCAGCACCCAGGGTGGCGGCGACCTGCTCGTACCGGTCACCGGCGGTGCGCAGGGCACCTTCCACGCTGATCACCAGGAACGGCAGTGCCACAAAGGTCTGCGCGATCACCACCGCCGGGGTGGTGAAGGCGATGACGATCCCCGCCCGGTCGAGGTACTGCCCGATCAGCCCGTACCGGCCCAGCGCGTACAGCAACGCCACACCACCGACCACCGGTGGCAGCACCAGGGGCAGCAGGACAACCGCACGGATCACCCGGACGACCATCGAGTCGTACCGGGCGAACACGATCGCCATCGGCACACCGAGTAGCAGGCATACGACGGTGGTGCTCACCGCGGTGAGCATGCCCAGCCGCAGCGCCGCCACCGAGTCCGGCGACGTCACCGACTCCCAGAAGGTGTCCCACGGCATCCGCCACAGGATCGCGATGGGACCCATCAGGATCAGCGCGACCCCGAGGGTGGCGGGGACGTGAATCCAGAGCGGGACGCGCCTCATCTGCTGACGTGGCGCCCGATCAGGAGGCCGCGGCGAAGCCGGCGTCGGTCAGGATCTTCTGACCGGTGCTGCCGAGAACCAGATCGACGAACTCCTGCGCCTGCTGCTCGTGCCTGGACGCCGTGAGGGTGGCGATCGGATAGCTGTTGACCACCGCGGCGAAGGCGGGATCGTCGACGGTGGTGACCTTGTCACCGGCGCCCTTGGCGTCGGTGACATAGACCAGACCGGCGTCGGCCTGACCGCTGGTGACCTTGGTGAGGACCGCGGTCACCGAGGTCTCCTGGCTCTTCGGCGCGATGTCGACGCCGGTGTTCTGCTCGACCTCGGCGGTCGCGGCGCCACACGGCACCTCGACCGCGCAGACCACGGTGGTGACGTCCGGGTTGCGCAGGCTCGCGAAGTCGGTGACGTGCTTCGGGTTTCCGGGGGCGGTGACGATCACCAGGGTGTTGCGGGCGAAGATCTGCGGGGTGTCGACCTTGTCGGCCACCTTGTCCATGGTCTTCTGGTCGGCGGTGGCGAGCACGTCCACGTCGGCGCCCTGCTGGATCTGGTTGACCAGGGCCGACGATCCGTCGAAGTTGATCTTCACGTCGACGTCGGAATGCTGCGCCTCGTAGGCCTTCTCCAACTCGGTGAAGGTCTTCTTCAGCGATGCGGCCGCGTAGACGTTGAGGACGGTCTTCTCGCCGGACCCGCCGTCATCCGACGACGAGCATCCGGCGACGGTCACGGACGCGGCCGCGACCACCCCGACGGCCGCAATCGTCTGACGAATCCTCTTACCGCGCAACATCATCTGCTCTCCCTGGAAAACTGTCCGTAGTGGTGTCCGACGCCGGAGCGTCAGCGGTGCGCGTCGCGCTCGACGATCACGGTCGTCGCCTTGACCACCGCACTCGCGATCACGCCGGGTTCGAGGCCGAGTTCACGGGCGGCCTCGGCACTCATCAGTGAGGTCACCGCGAACGGCCCGCACTGCAGGCCGACCTTGGCCATCACCCCGTCCATCTCGACGTCGGTGACGAGACCGGTGAAGCGGTTACGGGCCGACGTCAGCACTCGGTCGTCGTCCTGCCCCGGGTCGCGGGCACGGTCGACCGCGAGTGCGGCCAGTTCGGCACCGTCGACGGTGGTCGCACCCTCGGCGCTGGTGGCGGACAATGCCCCCACACTGATCCACCGGCGCACGGTGTCGTCACTGACCCCGAGCAGCGCCGCCGCCTCCTTGATCCTGATCGCGACCATACGGGTACCCTATCCGCACTTGCGGATCGATGCCGCACCAGCGTTCGCAAACGCGGAGGAGGAGCCACGCTCTCTCTCGTCAGGACGCGTTGTGCGCGTCGAAGACCTGTTGCGCCACCTTCATCGCCGACAACGCGGCAGGCGCGCCGCAGTACCCGGCGGTGTGCACGATCGCCTCGACGATCTCGTCCTGCGTGAGTCCGTTGGTGAGCGCACCGCGGACATGCCCGACGAGTTCCTCGTGAGCACGCAATGCGGTGAGGATGCCGATGTTGAGCAGACTGCGGTCGCGACGCTCGAGTCCCGGGCGGTTCCAGACCGCATCCCACACGTGCTCGGTGACGAATTGCTGCAGCGTCGCCGAGGGGGTTCCGTCGGTGCGCGCGAGGGCCGCGTCGACGAAGTCGTCGCCCATCACCGCGCGCCGTATCCGGAGACCGTTCTCGAATGATTCGGAATCGTGATCAAAACTGTCGCTTGCCATTCGTTCATGGTCGCAGACCTGCGACGACCGTTTGCCGATGAGTTCTGCGCACCCAGGTGGTCTGTATCGAGGACAGTCCACCGAAAACCCCTGGCGCCGGTGCGCGCCCGTCCCTAGCCTGGAGAAACATGACCGCACAACCAGCAGTCGAGGTCGGGGCCATCGGCCCCGACACCCCCGCGATCGAGGCCATCGACCTCGTCAAGACCTTCGGCGACCTGACCGCCGTCGACGGTGTGTCCTTCACTGTCCCGCAGGGATCGGTGCTCGGACTCCTCGGCCCCAACGGGGCCGGGAAGACCACCATCGTCCGCATGATGACCACGTTGTCGGAGCCCACCTCCGGCACCGCACGGATCGCCGGATTCGACGTCCGGGACGATCCGGAGGAGGTCCGCCGCCACATGGGACTGACGGGCCAGGCGGCCACCGTCGACGAGATCCTGACCGGCCGCGAGAACCTCCGGATGATCGGTGGCCTCTACGGCATCCGACGCCGCGAACTGGCCCGGCGCAGCGACCGGCTCCTCGAGCAGTTCTCGCTCACCGATGCCGGCAACAAGCAGGTCAAGTCCTATTCCGGTGGTATGCGCCGACGCCTCGACCTGGCCGTGAGCCTGCTCGCCGCACCACCGGTGCTGTTCCTCGACGAGCCGACCACCGGACTCGATCCGCGTAGCCGCAACGAGTTGTGGGATGTGTTGCGGGAACTCGTCGACGGCGGCACCACATTGCTGCTCACCACGCAGTATCTGGAAGAGGCCGATCAGCTCGCCGACGACATCGTCGTCATCGACCGCGGCACGATCATCGCGCACGGCACCCCGCTGCAGCTCAAACAGCAGGCCGGGGCGGCGAGTGTGGTGATCACCGTGTCGGCGGACACCGATCTCGAGCCGGCACGCGAACTGTTGTCCCGCCACGGCCAGGAGGTGTTCGTCGACGCCGCGTCGCGCACCGTCACCACCCCGGCGTCGGGGCTGTCGGATCTGACACGGATCGCCGGCTTGTTCGACGAATCGCAGATCGGCGTCGACGATCTCGGCCTCGCCCGCCCGAGCCTCGACGACGTCTTCCTGTCGCTCACCGGACACCGGGCCGAAGGCGTCCCCGATCCACTTGACTCCGACTCCTCCACCACCGACGGAGAATCCGCATGACCACCACCGCCACCACCTCGACCACCACGCCTTCGCCACGATCGTTGTCCGCCGCACCCACGATCCATCAGACGAACATCGCCCAGCAATCCTGGATCATGGTGCGTCGCAATCTGATCCACACACGCCGAATGCCGGAGATGCTCTCCGACGTGACGATCCAGCCGATCATGTTCGTCGTGTTGTTCGCCTACGTCTTCGGGCCGGCGATCAGCCTCGGCGTCCCCGGCGTGAGCTACAAGGAGTACCTGCTGCCCGGCATCATGGGGCAGACCATCGTGTTCACCGCGTTCATCGTCGCCACCGGCATCACCGCAGACATCGAGAAGGGGATCGTCGACCGCTTCCGCTCGCTGCCGATCCGACGCTCCTCAGTGCTCGTCGGGCGCAGCATCGCCAGCCTGATCCACTCCTCGATCGGCATCGTGGTGATGGCCGTGACGGGGCTGATCATCGGCTGGCGGATCACCACGTCGGTCGGCGAGGGCATCCTGGGCTTCGCCCTGGTGCTGCTCTTCGGTTTCGGGATGATCTGGTTCGGCGTGCTCATCGGCTCCTGGCTGCGATCGGTCGAGGCGGTCAACGGGTTCATGTTCACCCTGCTGTTCCCGTTGACCTTTGTCTCCAACGCCTTCGTCCCCACCGCCAACATGCAGCCGTGGCTGCGCGCGATCGCCGAGTGGAATCCGATGTCGGCGCTCGTGCAGGCCATGCGTGTGCTGTGGGGGAACGGACCGGCGGCCGCGGCCGACGCCGCGTGGCCGATGCGCCATCCCGAACTCGCCACCCTGATCTGGGCGATCGTCCTGACCGCTGTGTTCGCCCCGTTCGCCGTACGCGGCTACAACCGCCGGACCGCCGACTGACGGGCGTTCGCCAGGCCGTGGGGCGGCGCCGCGGAGCGCACCAGACTCCACCGACCGTCCGTTTCCCACGGTCCCCAGCTCCCCGGCCCCGTCCCCGTCCCCGAAACCAGGGGAAGGTTGTTCTTCCCCTGGTTTCGCAACCCTCCCCTGGTTGAAACACGGGGAAGGCGACGAAAGTAGGGGAAAGTCGCCTTCCCCTACTTTCGGGAAGCGACGACGGCTTTCGGGAAGCGACGACGGCTTTCGGGAGGCGGCGGCGGCGAACTCGCCCGACCCGCCCTCCTGAGGACGGCCGGCTCAGGTCACTCCGTCGCGGCGAGTGCCGCGATGGGGTCGCTGTAGACCGCGTCCAACGACACCGCGCCGGCGGCCTGCTGCTGGACAGTGGCACCCGAATGCGACACGCGCACATCACGATTGGTGACAACCGAGGTCCCCCGGATGGCTGCGGCCACGGCGGGGAGGGTGGTCGGGTAGTCGGTGAACGCCTGCCCACCGAGGATGACGTGATCGGGGTTGAAGATGTCGGCGATCAGGGCGACGGTGCGGCCGAGCACTTCGGCCCGCTCCTCGAGCAGCGCCTGTGCGGTGGGATCACCGGCACGGGCGAGCGCGATCACGCCGTCGACGTCCTCCACCGGAAGATTCAGCGACTGCGCGGCCTCGACGACTCCGGTGTCGCTCACGGCCGGCTCGAGCCGACCGGTGCGGTTGGGGTCGAGCAGGGTGGTCCCGGCAGCCGGGAAGTGACCGATCACCGGCGGACCGGCGGCCGGGGTGTGCACGGTGCCGTCGACGCTGAAGGCGATGCCGACCATCTCACGGGCATAGAAGTAGAGGAAGCTCGCGCGCTGCGACTCGTCGTCGGTGACCGTGCCCGGATTCACCACGAGTTCGGCGGCGGCCATCGCCTCCACGTGCGAGGCCACCGACACCGGCAGACCGACCGACTCGGCGATGATCCGCCCGACCGGGGCGTTGGTCCAGCCCAGGCGCGGGTGGTCGACGAAGCCACCGGAGGCGACGCGGCCACCCACGGCGACCCCGGCCCACAGGACGCGACGGTTGTTCCAACGGCCGAGGAAGCGGCGCGCGCTGTCACCGATGGCGGCCAGGGTCTGCTCGGGCGACTCGGCGACCGGGGTGGGGATCTGGATGGCACCGACGACGCGATGCAGCAGGTCGTGGGTGGTGATCGAGGTGACCTTGTAGCCGATGTGGATGCCGAGGGTCAGGTAGTCGGCGACATTCAACTCGAACGGCAGGCGCGGCCGGCCGATCGCACCGGCGGGTGCGAGGTCGGCACGTTCACGCAGCAGACCCGCCTTGAGCAGGGTGCCGACCTGGCGATTGACGGTGGAGATGGACAGACCGGTGAGTTCGGCGGCCTCGTCCCGGAACAGCGGGCCCGACAGCCGAGCGGTGCGCAGGACCAGCGCCGCCGGTTTGGTGGAGAGTTCGAGCTGCGGGGTCGCGACGTGAATCGGCCGGCCTCCCTGGGTGCGCGTCGGTCGAGGTGAGCTCACCCGACTGCCGGTGGGGCGAGGGCGGGAGATCCGCGGCGGCACCGGTCGGGACGGGGCGGAGACGGTGGCGGTGGTGCGGTGATCGATGGTGGCGGTCATGTTTCGTGTCCTCACGGAGTGGGCCACAGATCATTGTCGGCATCCGGCACCGGTCATCGGCGACCGATCGGGCGACATTCTGCGGCGAGTTCGTTGTTTCGGGCGGATTCGAGAACAGCAGCCGCACGGCGTCCGACGACGGACGCATCTCACGAGCGGCTGGTCAGCGCATTCGACAACAACACAGGACACGAGCGAACGGCAGGCGACAGCCCAGAGCGGTGATCATATAGGTCACCTCCGGGATGCGGGTCTGCTCGTTCGCGTGCATGGGTGTCAAGCTAACAACGCGCGGCACCGCATGGCAACCCGGAGCCCGAGGGGACTTCGTCACACCATGGTCACTGTCAGTGGTGGGACGTAGCCTGGGTCACATGTCCACGAGCACGGAACCAATCCCTTCCGAGGCCGAGTTCCTCGAGGTCGCCGAGCCTTTCCGGCGCGAGATCATCGCGCACTGCTATCGCATGACGGGGTCCCACCACGACGCCGAGGACCTCACCCAGGAGACCTACCTGCGCGCCTGGCGCGGGTACCCGAAGTTCGATCATCGCGCCTCGGTCCGGACCTGGCTGCACAAGATCGCCACCAACACCTGCCTCACCGCACTCGACGGATCGCGTCGCAGGCCATTGCCGTCGGGGCTGGGCGGCGACGCGTTCGACCCCACCGACACCCTGTTGCAAGACCATGAGGTCCCGTGGTTGCAGCCATATGCGGGCACGGTGGACGAGGTGACCCCCGCCGACGACGCCGACCCGGCGTTCGTGGTGAGCGCCCGGGAATCGGTCCGGCTCGCCTTCATCGCCGCCCTGCAGCACCTCCCGGAACGGCAACGGGCCGTCCTCATCCTGCGGGATGTGTTGCAGTGGAAGGCCGCCGAGGTCGCCGACGCCATCGGCATCACCACCGCCGCGGTGAACAGCCTGCTGCAGCGTGCCCGTGAACAACTCCGTGTGGCCCGACCCGACCGCGACGCCCCGGTCACCATCGACGATCCGGCGACGCGGGACCTGCTCGCACGGTATGTCTCGGCGTTCGAACGCTACGACGTCGACGCGATCGCAGCGATGTTCACCGACTCCTCGATCTGGGAGATGCCCCCGTTCACCGGGTGGTACCAGGGGGCCGAGTCGATCGCGACCCTCATCCGGGGCAACTGTCCTGCCGAGAAGGCCGGGGATCAGATCCTGCTGCCGACGACGGCCAACGGGCAGCCCGCGTTCGGTCTGTACATGCGCGGCCACGACGGCGTGCATCGCCCGTTCCAGCTACAGGTCCTCGACCTCGATCCGTCGGTCCACAAGGTGGCCCACGTCGTCGCCTTCTTCGATGGAGACCTGGAGGCGGAGTTCGCGCGTTTCGGCCTGCCGGCACTGCCGTACGACGATTCAGCAGGCTGACACCCCCGAGTTCCGTGGATCGGTCCACACCACCTCCCAGGCGTGACCGTCGAGGTCGCAGAAGGTGCGGGCATAGAGGAAGCCGAGGTCGGTGGGAGGCCGTAGGACCGTCGCACCACCGGCCAGCGCCGCGTCGAGGCGCCTGTCCACCTCCGCACGTGATTCCGCCGCGAACGCGAGCACGGTCTCCCGGCCGACGGCGGGATCGGCCACCGGGCCCGCCGAGTATCCGGCGAACCGGTGGCACCGGTGCATCATCACCACGGCGTCCGAGGTGACCGGCATGCACAGCGTGGAGCCGTCACTGAACATCTCGTCGAAGACGAACCCGAGCCCCTCGAAGAAGTCACGGGTACGCGACACCTCGGCGACCGCCAGATTGACGAACAGCATCCGCGTCACGACATCCCTCCTCGGCCCCGTGGGCGTCGGTCGTCGCCGAGCACCACGGGTATGACCAACGGGGACCATGGAATTCATCGGTCCCGTTCTCGACGGGCCCGACGGAGACGGCGAGACCCACACCACATAGGCTGCAGGCATGGGTGTGATCTATCTCGTCCGGCACGGTCAGGCCGATCCCAAGGCATACGGCATCGTCGATGCGGCATCGCAGAGCGCGTCCGGTGAGATCGGCGGCCTCACGCCGACCGGGGTGCTGCAGGCCACGCTGACCGGACAACTGCTCGCCGGCCGGACCGGGGAGATCACCTCGGCGTTCTGCGGTGACCTTCCACGTCAGCGCGACACCCTCGCCGGCGTGCTGTCGGCATTCGACACCGCACCCACCCCCGCGATCGACCCGCGATGGAACGAGTACGCGCTCCCGGCCCTCGTCGGTGAGGCCAGCGCCGCCGAGTACGCCGACGGTCGCAGCTACCAGCAACGCCTCGACGCCGCGCTCGGGCAGTGGATCGATCTCGACGGAGCCACCCCGACGGCCGGCGGCGAGAGTTACGCCGGATTCCGCGATCGGGTCGGCGCAGCCGCCCAGACCGCCACCGAGCAGGCCGGCAGTGGACAGACGGTGCTCGTGGTGTCGTCGGCGGGCGTGATCAGTCAGTGGATCGCCGACCTGTGGGATGTTCCCGGTCGGCAGTGGCCCGCGGTGTCGCGCGCGATGGTCAACGCCTCGGTCACCAAACTGATCGTCGGACGTCGTGGGGTGTCGGTGGTGTCGTTCAACGAGCACGCCCACCTCGACGACCGCGAGGGTGGTGTCGCCACCTTCCGGTGACGGCACCACCCTCGCGCCGAACTCGTGGGATTCGGCCCGGTCGTGCCGATCAGGCCAGGTGACCCAGACCGGCGGCGATGAACTCACCGGTCGCCTGGTCGGCCTTCTCGGCACCGTCGCCCGATGACGCCCCGGCCCGCGCCCGGTGGGCGATGCCCTCGGCGATCACCCCGAGCTTCAGGTTCGCCAGGGCGAGATAGAACTTCCAGTCCCCCAGGTCGTTTCCGGTGGCGGTCACGTACCGCTGGGCGATGTCATCGGCCGACGGGTAGCGCGGTGAGGTCCATGCGGCGTCGAAGCCGACGACGGCGTCGAACACCGGCTCCCGGTACACGCACATAAGGGCGACGTCGGTGATCGGGTCGCCGAGCGTGGCCATCTCCCAGTCCACCACGGCCGCAACCCGTCCCGGGTCATCGGCGGCGAGGATCGTGTTGTCCACCCGGTAGTCACCGTGCACGATCGTGTTGCGGGCGGTCGCCGGCACCCGCTCGGACAGCAGACCGACGAGCTTGTCGACGTCGGGCAGCTCACGGGACTTGACGATCCCCCACTGCCGTGCCCACAGCTTGACCTGACGGGCGGCAAACCCTGCGGGACGGCCGAATTCGCCGAGGCCGACCGCCTCGTAGTCCACCGCATGCAGGGCGGCGAGGGTCGAGACCAGGCCGTCGAGATTGCTGTCGACCTCGGCATCGGAGAGCTCGTCGAGGTCGGCGCGGGTACGGACCACCCGACCGTCGACGAATTCGACGACGGTGCACGGCGCACCGAGGACGTCTCCCTCCACGTCGAAGGCGACGGTCGGTGCCACCGGTACATCCGTACCACCGAGCGCGCTGGTCACCGACCACTCGCGGGCCATGTCGTGTGCCGAGGGCGTCAGGCCACCGGTCGGCGGGCGACGCGCGATCCAGCGGGTGACACCGTCGGTGACGGTGAACGTCAGATTGGACTTACCGCCGCTGATCAGACCGATCTCTAGGTCACCGGCAACTCCGACACCGTTGTCCTCCAGGAACTTCCGCAGGACGGCCGGGTCGAGGACGCTGAGCGGGTCGATCCCGGTCCCGGTGCCGCTCATGCCTGGGCCGCCTCGGCTGACGCTGGCGGTCTTGCGGGCACGTCCGATCGAACGACGGGCGATGGACCAGCGATGCACCTCGGAGGGGCCGTCGTAGATCCGGAACGGCCGCAGTTCCCGCTGCAGTCGGGCGATCGGCAGGTCGTCGGACACACCGAGCCCGCCGCACATCTGCATCGACCGGTCGGCGACCCGGGAGAACGCCTCGGCCGCAAAGGTCTTGGCGATCGACGTCTCGGTGGACGCATGGCCGCCCTGGTCGAGCTCGTAGCAGGCCTTGACCAGCAGGGATCGGGTTGCGGCAAGGTCGATCTCGTTGTCGGCGACCATCTGCTGGATCATGCCGAGATCACCGAGTCGGCCGCCGAAACCCTCACGGCGCGAGACATAGTCGAGGGCGACGTCGTGACAGCGGGTGGCCGCACCGAGCCAGCGCATGACATGGGTCATGCGGGCCGGACCGAGGCGCACCTGGGCGTAGCGGTAGCCCTCGTCGACCTCGCCGAGGACGTCCTCGTCGGGGACGAACACATCGGTGAACAGCACCTCGCAGTGTCCGCCGATCATCGACCGGTCGATGGTGGGGACGTGCCGCCCCACCTCGATTCCCGGGGTGTCGGCCGGGGCGAGGAACATCGTGGCCCCGCCGCGGTCACCGGGGGCGCCGGCGGTGCGCGCCATGATGATGAAGAACGCGGCCCCCTCGGCACCGGTGATCAGGTGCTTGATCCCGTTGATCTTCCAGCCGCCGTCGACCTTGGTGGCCTGCGTGCGCAGTGCATTGGGGTCCGCGCCCGCACCCGGAGCGGGCTCGGTCATCGCGAAGCCGGATCGGACCTCCGCGGTGGCCAGTGGCCCGAGGTAGAGCTCACGCTGCCGGTCGTCGGCGATGTGGGCGAGCATGTGCACGTTGCCCTCGTCGGGAGCACCGATGTGCAGGGCCACCGGCCCGAAGGTCGAGTATCCCGCCGCCTCGAACACCGGTACGCGGTCGGACATGTCCAGTCCGAGTCCTCCGTACTCGACGGGCGCGTGCGGGGCGAGGATGCCCTCGGCACGGGCCTTGGCGTTCATCTCGCGCCGCAGCTCGTCGCCGCCGGCGGCGGTGATGTCGCCGGCAAAGCGGTCCTCGATCGGCAACACGTACTCGCGGACAAAGCGGGTCGTCTTCTCGATGACGTCGACCACGTCCGGGCCGTACCGCAGGTCGATGGCCATGCATTCCTCCTCACGACACGCTGTTCGCGTGCCGACCGATCGCTCGTTCTGTCGGAGTCAGACTGCCAGGCCCGCCCGCGGGGGTCAACCCCTCACTGCTGCGGACGGTATCCCACGATGGACCGCGCGAGCTGCAGATTGCGGCGGATGAGCTCATCGGCGCCGAGCTCGCCGTCGAGCTTGAACCAGGTGGACACACCCACACACATGGTCGCGACCGCCCGGGCGGCGTCCTTGGGATACTCGGTGGCGAACACACCCTGGTCGACGCCGGCGAACACGATCTCGTCGACCATCCGCTGCTGCCGATCGCGATACCCGATGTAGGTGGGGCGGTAGTCGTCGTCGAGGCTGCGGATCTCGGTGGAGCCGACGAAGGCCTGCTCACGGCGGTACATGTGGAACCGCAGCAGCGACTCGACGACCGCGTCGAAACGGTTGACCGGCTCGGGGCCGGCCTCCTCGATGGCCTTCTCCGAGCGGGCCAGCAGGTCGGTCATGGTGCGTTCGAGCAGTCCCTGCAGCAGGGACTGCTTGGACGGATAGTGGTGGTACAGACCGGGTACCGAGAGATTGGCGCGCGCAGCGATCTCACGCACCGAGGTGCCGTGGTAGCCGTGCTCGGCGAACGCGGAGAGCGCAGCCGCGAGCGGGACGGGAAGCTCCTCGACCCCATAGTCCCGCCAGCCGTCCTCGGCACTCTCGGGGGTGTCCGCGGACTCCACCTGCGTCTGCTCGACTCCGCCACTCATGTGACCAACATATCCCGACGCCTACCCGGCCACCGCATCCACCAGCGACATCATCAGTCGCACGCTGAGCGCGACGACCTCGTCACGACCCAGCGCGACGTCGCCGTCGAGCCACGCCGACAGCAGTCGCGCGAGGCCGCCGACCTCGAACTGGGCGGCGCCGATCGCCTCCGGCGAGACCGCCTTGGCCAGCGCGTTCGATGCGGTGTCGACGGTGAGCATCGCGAACAGTGCCGTCGACTCGCTGCGCTTGTCGGCGATCGTCGGCGACAGGAGTTTGGGAGAGAACAACAACCGACCCTTGCGCCGGTCGTCGTCGATGATGTCGACGATCGCGCCCACCGCACCGGCGACCTTGTCGTCGATACCGGACCCGGCGCCGAATCCGGCGAGGGCCGAGTCCGAGATCTCGTCGACGACACGGTCGAAGGTGGCCGCCACCAGGGCCTCCACCGACTCGAAGCTCTCATAGAAATAGCGCGGGTTGAGCCCTGATGCCCGGCAGGCCCCCCGGACGGTGACCGATCCGCCACCGTCGGCGCCGAGCAGGTCGAGCGCGGCGTCCATCAGGGCGGTCCGGCGCCGCGCAACCCGCTCGTCACCGTCGACGCCGCCATAGGAGCGCAGTGGAGCACTCCGCTCGGACTGGCCGTCGACGGGCCGGGAACCTTCGGTCACGGCTCCCATCTTGGCATCCCCACCCTTGACACCCCACTGTCCAGAGCGGTTCAATCAATCAGGAAACATGCGTTTCCACAATTGCCGGGGCGGCTCGAGGGGTGCCGACCCGACAGTCACGAGATCACGCGCACGACACACCGGGGAGGACATATGACCGCGGCAAGGGACCACCTGAGCACAGCAGCATCACCGGATACCGGGTTCCCGCCGAGCGTTGGCCGGATCTCACGCGCCGAGCGCGACGCACTCCCGGCCGCGAACCTGGAACTGCTCGGGATCGCCGCACTCGCCGGACCCGCCAACGTGATCATGCAGCTGGCCCTGCCCGCCGTCGGCTACGGCGTCTACGAGAGCCGCGTCGACTCCGGCAACCTGTTCCGGCACCCGCTCAAACGCACCCGCACCACACTGTCGTACCTGGCGGTGGCGAGCAGCGATGATCCCACGGTGCGCAAGGCATATCGTCGTGCGGTCGGCCGTTCCCACGCCAAGGTGCGCTCCACTCCCGAGAGCCCCGTCGAGTACAACGCCTTCGACCCGCGGCTGCAGCTGTGGGTCGCGGCATGCCTGTACAAGGGATGGGAGGATGTTCAGCGCATCTACGGCGATCCCGCGGCGATCACCGAGACCGCGTATCAGCAGGGCGCGGTGATGGGCACCACCCTGCAGATGCCGCGTGAGATGTGGCCCGCGACGCGCGCCGATTTCGAGGACTATTGGAACGGCATGCTCGACGACCTGGAGATCGATCCGGTGATCCGCGAGCACCTGATGGCGATCGCCCGGATGGAATTCGCCGGGCCGGTGATGTCGAGACTGTTCGGCTGGCATTCGGAGATCTTCACCATCGGATTCCTCCCGGAGGGGTTCCGTACCGCGATGGGCGTCGAGATGACACCGTGGCAGCAGCGGTTCTTCGACATCCACAACACCGTCGCCCGCACGCTGATCCGGCGGCTCCCGAAGCCGTTGCGCGCGTTTCCGTTCAACCTCCTTCTCGCGGACGTGAAGTGGCGCATGCGAACCCATCGGCCGTTGGTCTGAGCACGGCCCCGTCGATACCGCGCAGCGCTCACCTAATCCGTTTCAGGACTTTCCGATCCAATTCCGACACCGACGTGTGCCCCGACAACCCGAGCGTGAGATCGAGTTCGGCGATGATGTTGGCCACCGCGTCGCGGGCGCCGTCGGCACCGTCGAGCGCCAGCCCGTACATGTGCGGACGGCCGATGCACACGGCGTCGGCACCCAGCGCGAGCGCCTTGAAAACGTCTGCACCGGTGTAGATCCCGGAGTCCACCAGGATCATCGCGCGGCCGCCGACGGCATCGGCGACATCGGGCAGGGCGTCGATCGACGAGATCTCTCCGTCGATCTGACGACCACCATGGTTGGAGACGATGATCCCGTCGATCCCGGCGTCGACGGCGGCTCGCGCATCGTCGGGGTGGAGGATTCCCTTGAGTACGACCGGCAACGACGTCTTGTCCCGCAGGGATTCGATCTCGGTCCAGCCGAGCGATGGCCGGGAGTAGATGTCGAGGAAGGTCTGCACACCGACCCGCGGCTCGGGCCGGATCAGATTGCGCAGCAACGCGCCCGGCGTGTTCCGGGCGATGGCGAACAGGGTCTTGATGGCGCCCGGCGAGATCTCTTGCCGCTCGGTCGAATCGGCGGCGGCCCGGATCCGTTCGGCGACGATGTCGGCGAAGCGCGGATCGGAGGTGTACTGCGCGATCCCCTCGGCCCGCGCGAACGGCAACGACCCGAGGGCGAGATCCCGGGGGCGCCAGCCGAGCATCGTGGTGTCGAGGGTGACGACGATGGCCTGTGCCCCGGCGGCCTCGGCACGGTGTACCAGCGAGTCGACCAGCTCGTCGTCGACCGACCAGTACAGCTGGAACCAGCGTGGCGCGCCGGCCCGTACCGTGTCCATCTCGGCGGCGACGCGTTCCATCGGGACACCACCCTGGTTCGAGAAGATATACGGCACACCGAGTTCCGCTGCGGCGTGACCGATGTGCAGGTCGGCGTCACGGCGGACCAGGTCGCCGGCCCCGACCGGCGCGAAGAGAACCGGGGCGGGCAACCGGGTTCCGAAGAGATCCACCTCGAGACTGCGATGCGACACATCGCGGAGGACCCGCGGCACGATCGCCCAGCGATCGAGGGCCTCGCGGTTGGCGGTCATCGTGCGTCCTTCGCCCGCACCGCCCGCGACATAGGCCCACGCACGCTCCGACATCGCCGAGCGTGCGCGGCGTTCGAGCCCGGCGAAGTCCGCGGGCACCACCGGCTTCCGGCCGTGCACACCCGCTCCGTAGATGTCGTTCTGACGTGCCCGGCCCCAGCCTGCGGTCATCGGTGACCCCTCCCGAATTCGACGGTGGCCACAGTAAAGCACGCGCCGGACGCACCGCTCATGCCGACGACACCGCTCACGCCGACAACAGCAGGGCCGCACCCATGCCGATCATGATCACGGCGACCACCCCGTCGATCACCCGCCAGGCAGCGGGCTTGGCGAACAACGGTGCCACCCGATGGCTACCCCCGCCCAGCAACGAGAACCACAGCACGCTCGCCAGACTCGCGCCGACGGCGAACGCCCACTTCCCGGCGCCCTGCCCGTTGGCGATGGCCCCCATGGTGACCAGGGTGTCGAGGTAGACGTGCGGATTGAGCCAGGTCAGCGCCAGCGCGGTGCCGACGGCCGCCCACCGGCTGATCGTCGCCGCCTCGGCCCGGGCGGTGGTGATCGCCTCGTTGCTCCGCAGGCATCGCCGGGCGGCCAGACCGCCGAGCACCATCACGTACACACCACCGAGGATCGTGGCGACGGTGACCACCCGCGGATGGGCCGCGACCAACGCCCCCAGACCGGCCACCCCGGCGACGATCAACACGACGTCGGACAGCGCGCACACGGCGACGACAGGCGCGACATGTGTCCGACGCACCCCCTGCTGGAGCACGAAGACATTCTGCGGTCCGATCGCCACGATCAGCCCGACACCGGTCAGCAGGCCGGCCAGCGCCGGCACCAGGAATGCGTTCACGCTCATCGACGCTAGAAGCGTGCTCATCAGAAGACCAGCGAATGTTTTTCATGAATCATTAGAATCACTTCATATGGAGATCGGTCAGGACGCACTGCAGACGTTGTCGGCGGTACTGCGCGAAGGCACGTTCGAGGCCGCGGCGACGGTTCTGCACATCACGCCGTCGGCGGTCAGCCAGCGGATCAAGGCGCTGGAGCACTCGGTCGGTCGGGTGCTGGTGCGCCGTACCAAACCGGTGCGCGCCACCCGCGACGGCGAGGTGCTGGTCCGCCTGGCCGAACAATGGGAACTGCTGGTCACCGAGGCCGGCCAGGAACTCGCCGGGCCGGCCGACGGTCCACCCGGCACCGACCGGCCGCTCATCCATCTGCCGATCGCGGCCAACGCCGACTCCCTGGCCACCTGGCTCCTCCCGGCCCTCGCCGACTTCCACCGCACCCACGCCGCGGTGGTGGAGGTGCGCCGCGACGACGAATCCCGCAACGGCGAATACCTGCGCACCGGTGAGGTACTCGGGGCCATCACCTCGATCCCCGACCGCATCCGCGGCTGCCGGGTGCAGCAGCTCGGCTCGATGCGCTATCTGCCGGTCGCCACCCCCGATTTCCTCGCGGCCTGGATGCCCGACGGACCCACCGAAGCGGCGCTCGCCCGCGCGCCGATGATGCTCTTCGACCGCAGCGACCAGCTGCAACGCGACGTGCTGCGCATCCTCACCGACACCCCGGGCGACCCACCCGGGGTGTACATCCCCGGGTCTGTCGAGTACCACCGCGCCATCGAACTCGGGATGGGATGGGGTGCAGCGCCGACGGTGCAGATCGCCGACGCGCTCGACGACGGGCGGCTGGTCCGATTCACCGACCGTCACATCGACGTCCCGTTGTACTGGCAGTACTGGACGGTGAGTTCACCGTTGCTGACCGCACTCACCGAACACGTCGTCGACGCCGCGACCACCCATCTCGATCCGGTCGGGCGGTCGCTCAGTCCGCAGGTGCAGGGACCGCGGTGAGGTGCGGTTCGTCGTCGACGAGCGGATGGTCGATCTCGTCACGCCACAACCTGGCGGCGACGTAGAAGCACAGCGCGAACGGCACCGGCAGCACCCCGCAGACGATGAAGGTGGCCTGCAGCCCGATCGCATGCGCCAACGGCGCGGCCAACGCCATCGACACCGGCATCAGCACCGCCGACACGAAGAAGTCCAGCGAGGCCACCCGCCCCAGCAGGGCCGGCGGGACCCGGCGCTGTAACAGCGTGCCCCACAGCACCATCGGCCCGTCGAACAGGATACCGGTGACGAAGGCGGCGACGATGAACACCCAGGTGTGCCCGGCAACACCCATGACCACCAACGGAACCGACGAGAATCCCCAGACCGCGAACATCACACTGAGATACCTCCGTGGCATCGGGATGGTCGCGAACACCAGCGACGAGATCGCCGCGCCCACACCGAAACCGGCCAGCACCAGGGCATGGTCACCGGCACCGCCGTGAACGCGTTCCCGCAGCGCGAACGGGATGAGCACCTCGATCGGACCCATCGTCGCCAACACCAGGATGGTCGCGAAGAACAACGTCGACCACAACCACGGGGTCCGCCACATGTAGACGAAACCCTCGGCCATGTCGGTGACGATGGACCGGAACGCGTTGCCCCGCAGGGTCGTGACGTCCCGACGCAGCGCGACCGGATGCATCGCCAGATAGCAGCCGCCGGCGGCCACACTGGCGATGGCGGCCACCACGATCGCCTGCGCGGGCGCCGCCGCCGAGATCACCGCGCCGGCCACCATCGGACCGACCGCCTGGAACAGCACCGGGCGCAGGAATCCCTCGATCCCGTTGGCGGCCTGCAGTTCCGACGGTGTCACGATGCCCGGTAGCAACGCCGAATAGGCCGGGTAGTACATCCCCGTGGTGATCCCGCCGAACAATGCGGCGAGCACCACGATCGGCAACGACAGTACCCCGACGAGGGCACAGACACCCACGGTGACGAAGGCGAGGGTCTTGACCACCTCGAGTCCGATGATGATCCGACGCTGTGACACGCGATCGGCGAGAACACCACCGGCGAGCGTGGAGACGACCATCCCGACCGCGGCCACACCGGTCGCGATCGACACCTGGGCCGGACCGCCACCCAGGGCGATCACCTGCCACACCAACGCAACCGTCCACACGCCGTCGGAGAACAGCGCGAACACCAGACCGGCGGCCAGCAACCGGTACTGACTGCCGAGGAACGGCCGGAGAGGCTTCGGCAGCGCAACGGTGGAACTCACCTCTAGAGCTTGCCCGATCCCGCCCTGCGGACGCGAACGGTTTTCGGCGGCGGTCGCGTCGCCCCTCGAACCGGGGTCGCGACCACCCACCCGATCGGCAACTGGTCGAGCCCGGCGGGAAGCACAAAACGCTGGTTGAGCCGACGAGGAGCGACCCGACGAGACGAGCCGAAACCTCCGCCAGCCGACCTCGCCAACCCTCCCACCCCAGAGGCGCCCACCACCCATCCCACACTGCAGAGATTTCGACACGGGTCCTCGCCCTCCAGGGCTCGGTCCCGGCTCAATCAGCAACCGATCACCGCTGGTTGAGCCGACGAGGAGCGACCCGACGAGACGAGCCGAAACCTCCGCCAGGCGACCTCGCCAACCCTCCCGCCTCAGAGCCGGCCACCACCCATCCCAGCCGCAGAGATTTCGACACGGGTCCTCGCCCTCCAGGGCTCGGTCCCGGCTCAATCAGCAACCGATCACCGCTGGTTGAGCCGACGAGGAGCGACCCGAAC